>JAYTQU010000066.1:0-20225 GCA_043746555.1 Pseudomonadota bacterium
GTCCGCGAATCCGCTGTCGACCGCGAGGAAAACCGAATCCGCATATTTCACTCCATCCGAAATCAAATGATTCCATTGCGGTCCCGGCGAGAGCGATTCAAATGTTTCGACGGTCGCTCCCGGTGAAAAGTCGGGGATGAAAATGGCATGCGCAGATGCCGTGGCACTTGCAAACACTGACAATGTTGCCGCAACATAAACTCGTAGCATGAAGATCTCCAAGAAAATGGGAAATGGTGGTCAGGTTTCTTTCGTTGCGAACTGTGGCGGAATAAGCGACGCGTTTGCAATCGACTACGACTTTGAGATTTTTCCAAACGCGTTGCCAACATTGCTCGCCGGACTATCTTGCGCAAGGTCGCCTAACGAGACGATGCCAACCAAGCGTTTGTCACGACTTACCACCGGCATGCGTCTAATCCGTTCCGCCGCCAT
Source organism: Pseudomonadota bacterium (assembly GCA_043746555.1). Classification (GTDB taxonomy): domain Bacteria; phylum Pseudomonadota; class Gammaproteobacteria; order Steroidobacterales; family Steroidobacteraceae; genus CAZQYC01. The sequence continues at coordinate 436 of JAYTQU010000066.1, forward strand.
GTTCTTCAATACGTCTTCGAGCGGTTGATCCTCAAAGCAATACTTGATGCTCGGCGACATGATGTCGCGCGCGGTTATCAAGCGCATTTCTAGCGTGCCGGTCAAACCGCGTATGACAATATCTCGATCCGTGATCATGCCGATAAGCTTGTCGTTCTCGGACACCGGAATCGATCCCAAATCGCCATCGCGCATTGCAATAGCAATTTCATGCAGCTTGCTGTCTGGCGAAACGCGAACCACTCGATCGCTCATGACGTCTTTTACAAGCATGTGAATTTCCCCTTACCGAATGAAAACAATCGACAGGACTCCGTCTCGGGTATGTCCAATCTTAAGATCGAGCGATAGTGCATGCAGTAGAAACTCCGGTCTGTTCGCTGCCGAACACTGCAACGCCGGAATGATGGATTGAAACCCAAAATTGACGGACTAATCGTCGTAGGTTTGCAACTTAAGCCCGATAGCCAGGCACCGACGAGCTTGTCCTTCCACATCCGACGGCGCTTCATCGGAGAGGCAGCGAAACGCGGGAAAACGAAACCACTCTCGTAGGTGGCAACCGATCGGCATCCGCGGCTCGCTGTGTACGACAGCGAACATACTCAAGCGTCGGCGTTCGCAATAATAGCGATGTGAGCAAACCTCGCTCTGCGGTGATGGACCCGCGCCCTTCATTGCCTATGCATGCGGAACCGTATGCGTAGGCAAGAAGTTGCACCGGCGAGCGCCGCGCGAGCGAAAAGATCGAGTGTCGTAGTTTGGAATTGAATAATCGAGGGAAGAATTTATGAGCAAATTTACTTTAGTCGGGCTGACGCTGATTCTTGGTGTAGTCGCAGTGGGCTGCAACCAACGAGAAAGCGCCGCCGAAGTGCAGCGTGATGTGACCGCTGCTGAAGCGACGCGCACCAAAGATGTGGCGGATGCCAGAAGCGACGCCACAAAAGATGTGAATGCGCAGGTCGAGAAGTTAGACGCGAAAGGTGAGGACGTCCAAAAGTCAATCGATAAGGGCGCTCAGGACATCGCGGTGGCGAAAGCCAACGGCGATTACAAGGTTGCAATCCAGAGATGCGAAGCGAAAGTCGACAGTGCGCAAACGCTATGCAAGGAACGAGCGGACGAAGTGCTGAAGGAAGCAAAGGCCAAAGCCGAGACCATAGTGTCTCGTTGATCATCGATGGCGCCCGCCGATAGCGGCGGGTTCGTCTGATATCTTCTGTGTCGACGTTTACGTCTGCGCATGTGGGCTTGATTATCGGATCTATTCAAAGAGACCTTCGGGTAACGATGCTGTCTTGACGCATGCGACTTATTGATTGCGGTACCAATGCTGAATAGGCTCTGGCCTTGCACGTGAACATTTCTGCATCGACGCCAGATGGACCCGGTCGCGAGCTCGATGTCGATGATTCAGAATTGATTGGACTCGATCGCCTTAGTGATTTCGCATTTTTTCGCTGGCTATCCACTGAGTTAGGTTTGCATCGACTAACATTTATCGCCCAAATAGCCGCCGCCGCCGCAATAGTTCGTGTCTTGGACTTGCAACAGTATTCCGTCTGGATCGGTGAAATACACCTCGGGTGTGCCACCTTCAGCGCCGCCGCGATTGGGCATGCGCAGCGATACGTAGTATGTAAGTGGCGGCGCAGTTCTGGCTCCTTCAGGGCGCGGACTTAAGCCATAGCTTTTTAGCGTGGCGAAAAATCGATCGACATCGAATTTGTTCACGCTGAAGCTGACGTGATTGATTCGCGCTGCATTCTTCGGCGATCCACTTTGCGAGCCACCGACAAACATCAAAAACTGTAAGCCGTCGCCAATGCCGACAGTCGGCGAAGTCGGTCCTTGATAGAACTGATATTTCAAACCGAATAAATTAAGGAAGAATTGATTGGTGCGCTGCGCATTGGCGACAAACGTCGTCAAATGATTAATCCCGAGCAACGGCAGTTTTCCAACCGCACCGGCTTTCACCGGTTTGCAAACAATTTTCTTTGAACCCCACGCGCCACAATCGTGAACATCCGATAGCCGAAGCATTAAGCCCTCTTGATCGACAAAATACAGTGCCTTAGCTTGTGCCCAGTAACTATTTGCCAACGACAACTCGGATTCGTTAGCAGCAGGCGCCGCTTTTCTTCGCGACAATCCGCTCGCATCCAAGCGTTGAGCAAACTTTGCCGCATCAAAGGTGGGAGTGCTTAATCCGATGGAAGCAATACGCGGGTTTTCCCCTTCGCTCGTCGGCGACAGCGAGATGAATTGCGGACCATCACCGAGTCGCAAAAACACTGTCTTTCCCGCACGACCCCGCACTGTCAGCCCGAGGAGTTCCCGATAGAACCTTAACGATTGATCCACGTTGCTGACTCTAATGTCAACGCTATGGAGTTTTAGCGACGGCAATGGTGCTGCTTGGGCCTGAGGTTGGGCCTGAGGTTGGGCTTGAGATTGCGCCAGCGGCGCCAACGCGCACAACAAACTACCTACCAGCAGTTGCGTCATTGACCGAAACAAGCGGATACGGATTTTCATGAGTAGCCTCTAATAACTCGAAAGCCGGTGAGTGAGATTCTTCACGCTCATGCGTCAGCCATGAGCTAACAGTTGAAATTAGAGCAGTCCCTTTGTTCAACAATCGCGACGCTATAGTAGCGTACATGTACTTTGGCGGCATCCGTACTTACGAGTGCAATGTCAATGGTTCTAACATCATCAACACGGCATGCTAATTCACCCAGTTTTCTTCGCTACGACGAAAAGCACGGCGACCTTGCCGTCAAGTTGCCATTCATAGTCAACTGCGAACCCGACATTGATGATGATGGCTTGCAATTCGGATTTGTGAAACACCTTAAGCAGAGGCATAAGGCCAAACAACTTCCCAATCGCCGCAATGAGTTTGATGTACCGCATGTTATCGCCAAGGCAGACCGTACTGCTCACAAATAGTCCGCCGGGTTTCAGCATGCGATAGATCTTGGCGATGGTTGCTTCCATATTTTCCAATAGATGCAAAATACCGTGCCCCATGGCCACATCCAAACTGGAATCGGACAACACAAGCTCGTCGATGGAACCCTGTTGAAAGGTGATGTTGTTGATGCTCTTTGCTGCGGCCTTGTCGCGAGCAATGGCTAACATCCGTTTTGAAAAAACGATGGCGAGGATATGTTTTACAAAGGGTGCATGAATGATTGCCGTCGACCCAGTACCGCAACCAAACTCCAGCACCTCCAGGTCGGGCCGGAAATACTCTTGCGTGATTTGCAATTTCTTCCGATAGGCCGCCTCATTCGCGACTGGTCGCTTCGCATAGCCATTCCGCTCGCTGAGATTCCTGTCGTTTTTTGCAATTACTTGCGTATTTCGAACTTGCGCGTCCAACAACTAGTCGATTCACTCTTGTGGTCGACTGATAACCGCCGGTTGCATTGCGCGACGCCACCCGTTAGTTTGGTTATTGCGGGGTTCGTGCTAGCAATGCTAGCATTGGGTCATTGTTGCGAATACGGGTGAATCGCCATGGCTAATTTGATGGTAAGAAACGTCGACGAAGCCGTCGTGAAAGCGCTTAAAGCTCGAGCCGGTAAACGCGGCTCTAGCGCGGAGGCAGAACATCGCCGCATACTTGCTCAGGCGCTGCGAAAACCAAGAAAGAAGACTTTTGCGCAAGTGTTAGTGCAAATCCCGAACGTGGGCAAAGACTCGGACTTTAAGCGCATTGAGGATTGATGCGATGTATCTGATCGATACGGATGTCATCAGTGAACTACGCAAAGGAACGAAGGCTGACCCCAGGGTCTTGAGGTTTTTTGCCGATGCGGATAACGACAACCATGCGCTGTACTTAAGCGTCGTTACAATCGGCGAGTTGCGACGTGGGGTTGAACTCATTCGTCATCGCGAGGATACACAGCAAGCCAAACGATTGGAAAACTGGTTGGCGTTACTTCTGCGGGAATACGAAGACTATATTCTTGAATTTGGGCGCGAAGAAGCGCAGGTGTGGGGACGGCTGCGAGTACCGCATCACGAAAACGCACTTGACAAGCAGATTGCCGCAACAGCTCTAACTCACGGACTCAAATTGGTCACGCGAAATACGGAACGCTTCAGGCGGCTCGGATTGGAAATCGTCAATCCGTTTGAATGATTGCACCCACCGCACAATGTCCAGCCAGTTAGCGAGCCCATACAAACGACATTTCTCCGCGTGCATCAAAGCAGTTTCTGCCCTAATCTTGGCGCGACCAATAATACTTCAGTCTGGCATCTCGAATTGACGGGGGATTCTCATGCGTTTCGCGACACGATCTATTGCCGCTGTAGCGGCTCTATGTTTTTTAAGCGGTGCCGCATCGGCACAGACCACAAACCCAACACCGACCGCGCACATTCCGGAAGGTCAAATGCACATCATCGGCGCGGCCAAACTCATCGTGAAAGATGCGGCTGAGAGTAAGAGCTACTTCGAGAAATTTTTCGGAATGCATGAAACGAGCGTCTACAAGAGCAAGGATTTGTATGAGGAACCCATCATGGGATTCGGCGCCGCAGGTGCCAAGCTGGCACTCTTCCAGCCCTTGAAAGAAGCACCATTGAAAAAACCGGGCGCGCCGGTTGCATTGGTCTATACACCGGATTTTGAAAAGCTGGTGAAGGGTTTGGAAGACGCTAAGCAACCGGTACTGCGCCTACCTCAAGCTCAATCGGGAACATTCAAGATTGCCATCGTGCGCGATCCCAGCGGTAACGCCATCGAAGTTCTGTCGCGAGAAGGCAAACCCGCAGAAGTCGGAGGTTCGAAGTTAATCGTCGACGACCGCGCCAAGGCTGAAGAGTTTTTCGGGACCACATTCGGCGCCAAACCCGGTCAGCGATTCGTGACGCCAACCTACGACGAGGTACTGATGCAGTTCGGGGAAGGTCCATTCCTCGCGCTATTTCAACCCAAAAACGAAGCGCCGCTGCCGAAGAGCCCGTATCCCGTAGTAGCGATCTACACGAAGGATTTCGATGCTGTGCTTAAGCGCGTAACCGAAGCTGGGTTTGGATATCGCGACATGAAAACCAGCAGCCCCTCTTCGCGCATCATCATTGCCAAGGATCCGGCCGGAAATTCGGTCGAGATCATTCGGCAGCAATAGAAAAAGTATTTGCGTAAAACTAAGCGAGGCGCTTGTGCGCCTCGCTTCAAGTCGAATAGGTGATCGTCAATTAGAAAGGAATATCGTCGTCGAATTGACCGTCGTCGCCCGATGCAGGCGCGGACTCAGGCTCTTGGCTCGACGGAGCGGGACGACGCTCCGCACGACCTTCGCTTGGCGGACCGCCGGCCCCACCGCGACTGCCGAGCATTTGCATGTCGCGCGCGACGATTTCGGTGCTGTATTGATCCTTGCCCTCTTTGTCCTGCCACTTGCGCGTGCGCAGGCTACCCTCGATATAGACCTGCGAACCCTTACGCAAGTATTCGGCGGCGATTTCGGCCAGTTTGTCGAACAGTGCGACACGATGCCATTCGGTGCGTTCTTGCATATCGCCGGTTTGCTTGTCTTTCCAGCCTTCGCTAGTGGCGATGCGGATGTTGGTCACCGCTTTGCCGCTCGGCATGTACCGCGTTTCCGGGTCCGCACCCAGGTTACCGACCAGAATTACTTTGTTGATGCCGCGCGCCATGGTCCACCCCTTTGTCTAGTTTGCGCATTGTATGTCGCGGCCGAATCGATTGCACACTCTGGACTGGCGATTTATACAGTAGCCGCTAGAATAGGCGGGACATGAGACGCGAGACCCGAGACTCGCCGGAGCGCCAATGAGGCCTCCCGATCGCGTGACGCGTTTCGTGTGCGACCACCCGGCAACCATCCAAGAAACTCGCTCTTATGTCCCTGTCTACCATTCGCATCCGCGGCGCACGCACTCACAATCTGCGCAATGTCGATCTCGATTTGCCGCGCGAGAAACTGATCGTTTTTACGGGCCTGTCGGGCTCGGGTAAATCGTCGCTCGCGTTCGACACGATCTACGCCGAAGGGCAGCGCCGCTATGTGGAATCGCTGTCCGCCTATGCGCGGCAATTTCTGTCGATGATGGAGAAACCCGACATCGATTCGATCGAGGGCCTCTCCCCCGCCATCGCCATCGAACAGAAATCCACGTCGCACAATCCGCGTTCGACGGTCGGTACTGTCACGGAAATCTACGACTACTTACGATTGCTCTACGCGCGCGCCGGCACGCCGCGCTGTCCCGATCATGGCATCGACCTCGCCGCGCAAACCGTAAGTCAAATGGTCGATCAAGTCTTGAAGCTGCCTGAAGGGACGCCGCTCCTGCTACTCGCGCCGGTGATTCAAGAACGCAAAGGCGAACACACCCAAGTGTTCGAACAATTGAAGTCGCAGGGATTTGTTCGCGCCCGCGTAAATGGCGACGTGGTTGAACTCGACGAGCCGCCAAAGTTGAAGCTACGACAAAAGCACACCATCGAAGCGGTTGTAGATCGCTTCAAAGTACGCGCCGATCTCGCACAACGCTTGGCCGAATCGTTCGAAACCGCATTGCGACTTGCCGACGGCTCAGCGCGAATCGCCCATATAGATAACATGGTGGAGGGCAAACAAGAAGACCTCGTGTTTTCCGATCGCTTCGCTTGTACGGCGTGCGGCTACAGCTTATCGGAACTCGAACCGCGATTGTTCTCGTTCAACAATCCCGCCGGCGCCTGCTCGGGTTGCGACGGATTGGGGGTGAAGCAATTTTTCGATCCAGCGCGAGTGATTCACCACCCGCATCAGTCGCTGGCCGACGGCGCCATTCGCGGTTGGGATCGGCGGAACAGCTATTACTTCCAGCTTATTCAGTCGCTGGCCAAGCACTACAAATTCGACATCGAGACACCGTGGGAATCGCTGCCGAAAAAAATTCGCGAGCTGGTACTGAACGGCAGCGAAGACAAAATCGAATTCAAATACTTCGACGCCAAAGGCGGTACGCACAAACGAGCTCATCGTTGGGAAGGCATTTTGCCGAACTTGGATCGACGCTATAAAGAAACCGAATCGATGGCGGTGCGCGAAGAGCTTGCGAAATATCTTAGCAATCGACCGTGTTCCGATTGCGAAGGTACGCGACTCAATCGCGCTGCGCGTCATGTGTATGTGGCAAATCGCAATGTTCCGTCGATCAGCAATATGAGCGTCGGCGATGCGCTTCGCTGGTTTCGGGAATTGAAGCTGCAAGGCTGGCGCGGGGAAATTGCCGATCGTATCGTGAAGGAAATCGGCGATCGCTTACGCTTTCTCGTCGATGTCGGGTTGGATTATTTGACATTGGACCGGAGCGCCGAAACGTTGTCCGGCGGAGAAGCACAACGCATTCGTCTCGCAAGTCAGATCGGGTCGGGACTCGTCGGCGTGATGTACATTCTCGATGAGCCTTCGATAGGCTTGCACCAACGCGACAATCAACGCTTGCTCGACACGCTGGTTCATCTGCGTGATCTCGGCAACACGGTGATTGTCGTCGAGCACGATGAAGATGCAATTCGACAAGCCGATCACGTCGTCGATTTAGGTCCCGGCGCGGGCGTGCATGGCGGCCATGTAGTTGCGCAAGGCACACCGGCGAGTATCGAAGCCAGCAAAGAGTCCCTCACTGGACAATATCTAACGGGTGCTCGTTCGATAGCAATTCCGCCCATTCGCACGCCTGCGCAAAAAGACCGAGCTTTGCGCGTCGTGAAAGCGACCGGCAATAATTTGAACGGCGTGACGGTAGACTTTCCGTTGGGCCTCATGACCTGCGTGACCGGTGTGTCCGGTTCGGGAAAATCAACGCTCGTGAACGATACGCTCTATCGTCACGTTGCCGGCAAACTCAACGATACGTCTTACGATCCTGCGCCCTGCGAACGCATCGACGGACTGGAACATATCGATCGCGTCATCGACATCGATCAAAGTCCGATCGGTCGCACGCCGCGTTCGAATCCCGCAACGTACACCGGATTGTTTACGCCGATTCGCGAAATTTATGCGGAAGTTCCGGAAGCCCGCGCTCGCGGTTATGGGCCGGGAAGATTCAGTTTCAACGTGAAAGGCGGACGCTGCGAATCGTGTCAAGGCGACGGCGTCATCAAAGTCGAAATGCATTTCTTGCCGGATATCTATGTTTCCTGCGATGTCTGCAAGGGAAAGCGTTACAACCGCGAAACGCTCGAAGTGCGTTACAAGGGCAAGACGATTCACGAAGTGCTCGACATGACCGTCGAAGATGCTCATGAATTTTTCCGCAACGTACCGGTGGTTTTTTCAAAACTGCAAACGCTGATGGATGTCGGGCTTTCGTATATTCGTCTCGGACAAAATGCAACCACACTCTCCGGCGGCGAAGCACAGCGCGTGAAGCTTGCAAAAGAATTATCGAAACGCTCGACCGGCCGCACGCTTTACATTCTCGACGAACCCACCACGGGTCTACATTTCTACGATATCGAGCAGTTGCTAAAAGTGCTGCATCGACTGCGCGACGAAGGCAACACCGTGGTGGTCATCGAACACAATCTCGATGTGATTAAAACAGCTGATTGGCTAATCGATTTGGGACCCGAGGGCGGCAGCGGCGGCGGCCGCGTGTTGTGCGTGGGAACGCCGGAAAGCGTGGCGAAAGAGACTCAATCGTACACTGGACGCTACTTACAGCCGGTACTGACTAAAGTGCAACGCGCGCGCGAGAAGAAGCGCGCGTAGCAATCGGCAGCTAGATCGCTTTGATGTTCGAATGCGTTGGCTCGGATCTAAAGGTGTGACGCACCTCGCCCTGCATCACGACTTCGTCGAATCGCCCGTGCGTGTAGCTGCCGACAATATTGCGCCAAAAGGCGACCGCCGCTTGGTTGCGGAGGAACTCGACGATTTCCCATCGTCCGTCGAAGCGGTTGAAAATAAGTTCGGCCGCCTCGCGACCGACGCCGTGACGACGGGCGCGTCGCACTACAAAGAATTCGGCCATGCGAAAATCGACGACATTGCGCTTCATCATCGATCTACTGACGAGCGCAAATCCTTGCGGTTCTTTGTCGCGCAAAATGACGAACGGATACGATGAACCGTCGGCAAACCAACGCGCCATCATGTCCGGCCCACGGTCGCCGAATTCCGCGGGCGAATCGCCGCTATATGCGCCGAAAGCAGGAAACATACCGGTGTTGAGACTGACACGGGTGAGATCGTCGAGATACTCCTTGTACGACTCCTCGATCCATTGACGATCGTCTTGCATACTTCGTGCGTCGCGAATACTGACGAACATAGTGTTACGACTCGTTAAAGTCGCCTCCCCGTTGCAGCAGTTTGACCAGTTAATTGCCGAGCGACTAACCCAGTTACTCGCCCAACAACTTGCCGAGTGCCTTGGTCGGTGTTGATCCGGGTCGATGTCGATCCGGGTCGGCGTCGATCCGGCGGATATACACCTGCGGCCACAAAACGCTCTAGCGACCTTGGCCAAAGTATCGGCGCGCGCTCAAGGAAAATAAGTACGGAGATCACAGATCGGCAGAATGAGCGACCAGAAAAAACAAAACGGGCAGACCTTTCGATCTGCCCGTTGCGCTGCTAGTTCGCCGACTCAATTCTTTTCAGGCTTTTTCGAGTCTTTTCATTCCTCATCAGGCCTCGTCAGGAAAGAGCCGACGCAATAGTACTGGAAACGCCCAGACTATTTCTTGGGCTCTTCGGCAGGTGCAGGAGCAGCAGGCGCTTCTGCAGCAGGAGGAGCAGCAGGAGCTTCAGCGGCAGGAGGAGCGGCGGCAGGAGCCGGAGCTTCAGCGGCAGGCGCCGGAGCGGCAGTTTCGGGAGCGGCTTCTTGCTTGCTGCAAGCAGCCATCGACAACACCAACACGAGAGCGCTTAGTGCAACTTTTGCGTTCATAGGAAGATCACCCCAAATTATAAAGTTAATGACTTAGGTCTTTTGCAAGACAACAAACGCAACGCGACCACAGCGCGAACGCAACGATCACAATGCTGATTGAATTCTAGAGGGTTTCTTGCGTGTTTGAAACACCGAACAGTCAATCAGTGAGCGTGACGCGGCATTAAAATCATGGAAGCTCCGCGCATTCACGAAATTTTCACGGACGATTCGGCATTACCGACCTTGCTTGAGCAAATCGCGGATTTCCTCCAGCAATAGTTGCTCGCGAGTGGGAGGTGGAGGCGCGATAGGCGCAATTTCTTCTTTGCGACGCAAACGGTTAATCGCTTTCACGGCCAAAAAGATCGCGAATGCAACGATGACGAAATCGAAAAGCGATTGCAGAAAAATACCAAAACGGACAGTGACGGCTGGTTGACCCTCGATCAACGACGGCAATGAAACCGCAAGGTGGGTGAAATCGATACCTCCAATAAGATAGCCAAGCGGCGGCGTGAGCACGTCACTAACCAGCGAACTCACGATCTTGCCGAAGGCTACGCCGATAACAATACCCACCGACATGTCGATTACATTGCCCTTGACGGCAAACTCACGAAACTCTTTCGCAATACTCATACTCGCCCCTCCCTCGTATTCAAAGTTCTGTATTCAAAGTTCTAGGATTCAAATCTCTGTGATTCAACAAAGTCCCAGGATTCAAAGTTTTGAAGCAAATCTGTTTATGAATGCACGCGAAGGTACTCGCGACAAAGCTTAGCCTGAAGCCTAGCTTAGAAGCGATGAAGGCTTCAACTCACGCCAAAAATATGAACGCAACACTCAGCCACAGAGGGTCAGTCACAGAGATGTCGACCAAAAAGAACCGGACAACAGTCCGGCTTTTTTCGTTCGCCTTGAAAGCGAAGCGGTAGAGTGCGAGGCCTTTAAGCTGCTGTCGCCGCAGCCTTCTTTGCCGACGTCTTCTTGCCGGATGACTTTTTCGCCGCTGCCTTCTTGCGCGCTTTCTTTGGCTGCTCTTCCGCTGCAGCGACTGCGCCAGCCTTATCGACGAGTTGCATCAATGCCATGGGCGCGGAATCGCCCGCGCGTACGTCCATTTTTAAGATGCGCGTATAGCCGCCGGCGCGAGGCTTGAAGCGCGGGCCTAAGTCGTCGAACAATTTTTCGACTACGCCCGCATCGCGCAAACGCGAAAAGGCGAGGCGACGATTGGCCACGCTGTCGGCTTTGCCGAGCGTGATGAGCGGCTCAACCACGCGACGCAATTCCTTCGCCTTCGGCACGGTGGTGCGAATGGTTTCGTGCTTGAGCAAGGACGCCGCCATATTGCGTAGCATCGCCGCGCGATGCGGTGCGTTGCGACTGAGTTGGCGACCGGATAATTGATGACGCATGGAAATTAGACTCTCTTCAAATTACATCGCGTTGGTCGTCGTGTTTGAGCCCCAACGGCGGCCAATTGTCGAGTCGCATGCCGAGCGACAGGCTGTGGCTCTCAAGCACTTCCTTAATTTCAGTGAGCGACTTCTTACCGAGATTGGGCGTACGCAACAATTCAACTTCGGTTCGCTGCACCAAATCGCCGATGTAGTGAATGTTTTCTGCTTTAAGGCAGTTGGCGCTACGAACGGTGAGTTCCAGCTCGTCCACCGGACGCAGGAGGATCGGATCGTACTGTTGTTCGGACGCCTTGCTCGCGCCTTCTTCCTGACCTTGCAGATCGACGAACACGGATAATTGGTCTTTCAAAATCGAGCCGGCGCGGCGGATAGCCTCTTCGGGATCGATCGTGCCGTTGGTTTCGATGTCGATGATCAGCTTATCGAGATCAGTGCGCTGTTCTACGCGGGCGCTTTCAACCGTATAGGTGACGCGACGAATTGGGCTGAATGAGGCATCGAGTTGCAAACGGCCGATTGGACCGCTGCTTTCCTCAAATGTCGCCTGCTGAACGGCCGGACGATAACCGCGACCGCGCTCCACTTTAAGCGTCATGTTGAGTTCACCGGCCTTGGTCAGGTTCGCGATCACGAGATCCGGATTGATCACTTCGACATCGTGATCCAATTGAATGTCGCCGGCGGTCACCGCGCCCGGACCTTTCTTATTTAGACGCAGCTCGGCGGTTTCGCGAGTGTTCAATCGAATGGCCACGAGCTTCAAATTAAGAAGGATTTCGACGACGTCTTCTTGCACCCCTTCGATACTGGTGTACTCGTGAAGCACACCGTCGATCTCGGCTTCGCTAATCGCGCAACCGGGCATCGACGACAACAACACACGACGCAGCGCGTTGCCGAGCGTATGGCCGAAACCGCGTTCAAACGGTTCGATCACCACTTTCGCGTGACGAGGAGCCGTCGGTGTAACCTTGACGACGCGAGGCTTTAAAAATTCTGCTACAGATGCCTGCATGGACAGTTCACCTACTTAAAGATTACGTACTTGGACTAAATCAGGCCTGCTTTTCGCAAACCACTGAGCATTCGTTGCCGGGATTACTTCGAATATAACTCGACAACCAGATTTTCATTGATGTCGGGGAGAATGTCTTCGCGATCCGGCAATTGCTTCAGCACGCCCGAGAACTTCTTCTCGTCGACTTCTACCCATTCCGGAAAGCCAACCTGCGATTTGATTTGCAACGCCGATTGAATTCGCAATTGTTTCTGCGCTTTTTCACGCACCGCAACCACGTCGCCTGCGCTGCATTGATAAGACGCTACGTTAACCAGCTCGCCGTTCACGGCGATCCCTTTGTGGCTCACCAATTGACGCGCTTCGGTTCGCGTGGACGCGAAACCCATGCGATAAACAACGTTGTCGAGACGACCTTCCAGCATGCGCAACAAATTGTGACCGGTGGCGCCAGGACGCCCGGCAGCCTTCGCATAGTAGTTGCTGAATTGACGCTCAAGCACGCCGTACATACGACGCAGTTTTTGCTTCTCGCGCAATTGCAGACCGTAATCGGACAAGCGCTGCTTGCGCTCACCCTTTACGCCACCCGGCGGCACTTCGAGTTTGCACTTCGAATCCAGCGACTTCACACCGCTCTTTAAGAATAGGTCGGTGCCCTCGCGACGCGAGAGCTTACACTTGGGACCAAGATAACGAGCCATGAAAATTCCTCGAGCCGTATTCGGAGCGGATTAAACGCGACGCTTTTTCGGCGGACGACAACCGTTATGCGGAATCGGCGTCACATCCGAAATGTTGGTGATTTTGATGCCGCAGGAGTTCAGCGAACGCACCGCAGATTCGCGGCCCGGACCTGGACCTTTGACACGTACTTCGAGCGACTTGATGCCGTGCTCTTGCGCAGCGACCCCGGCCTTTTCTGCGGCAACCTGCGCAGCGAACGGTGTGCTTTTGCGCGAACCGCGAAATCCGCTCCCGCCAGCCGTTGCCGCCGACAACACGTTACCTTGGCGATCGGTGATCGTGATAATCGTGTTGTTGAAAGACGCATGCACATGCGCAATGCCGTCGGTCACGTGCTTCTTGACCTTCTTCCGCGCTTTCGCAGCGGCGGCACCTGCGGCCGCGCCGTCTTTTGCGCCCGGTGCGGGAGTCGCAGCTTGTTGCTTCTGTTCAGCCATGTTGCCTCTTCGATTCTCTTCGACCGGTGAACTCCTAATCAATTTAGGGTTCACTGGTCACAATTTCTATTACGCCTTGCCCGGAGGTGCGTTCATCTTAATCGCCGCTTTACGCGGACCCTTGCGGGTGCGCGCATTGGTGCGTGTGCGCTGACCGCGTAACGGTAGGCCGCGACGATGACGAATACCGCGATAGCAACCGAGATCCATCAAGCGCTTAACGCTCATGGAGACTTCGCGGCGCAGGTCGCCCTCAACTGGAACTTTCGCGACCTGGGCACGGATTGCCGTCACTTCCACGTCAGTGAGATCCTTTACCAAGGTCGTCGACTTGACATTGGCGGCAGAACAAATCGTGTACGCGCGCGTGCGCCCGATGCCGTAGATGGAGGTTAGCCCCACCCATACGTGCTTGTTCATCGGAATATTGATACCGGCAATGCGGGCCATCTTGACCTCTCTCCGCAGTGAAAAACGCGGAAATTTAAACTAAAACGACTAGTAACTCAATCTAAAAGAAGACTTTAGGCATTGCTGCCTGCCGTCATCCACCTCATCCTTGCCGTTGCTTATGCCGCGCATCCGAGCAAATGACATAGATCACCCGCCGACGCCGCACGATCTTGCAGTTCTTGCAGATCTTCTTAACCGAAGCTCGTACCTTCATAACTCTCTCCGCAAACTCGCCTATGGGCCAACTCGCGCGCCAACCCGCGCCAATTCCGGCGCGACCTTAACTTGTCGGGCGCCCATAACCGCTTAAATTGGCCTTTTTCATTACGCTCTCGTATTGGCGCGACATCAGGTGCGCGGCGACTTGCGCCTGGAAATCCATGATGACGACCACCATAATCATCAACGAGGTGCCGCCAAAATAGAACGGCACACTAAATCGCGCAACCAGGAACTCGGGCAACAAGCACACGGCGGCCACGTATAGCGCGCCCCAGACCGTCAGTCGGCCAAGTACTTTATCGATGTACTCGCCGGTTTGTTGGCCTGGCCGAATGCCGGGAATAAACGCGCCGGACTTTTTAAGGTTGTCAGCCGTCTCGCGCGCGTTGAACACGAGCGCAGTATAAAAGAAGCAGAAAAACACGATTAGGCCGCCATACAGCAGCATGTGGATCGGTTGTCCGGACGAAATCGCCGCCGAAAACTCTTGCAGCCAACTGCCGCCGGTCGCCGTGCCGAACCAACTCGCGATGGTCTGCGGAAATAACAATAGACTCGATGCGAAGATCGGTGGAATCACGCCCGACATATTGAGCTTGAAGGGAATATGGGTCGTCTGTGGTGCCATGACGCGCCCGCCTTGTTGGCGTTTCAGATAAGTGACTTGAATCCGACGCTGGCCGCGCTCGACGAACACGACGAAGTAAGTCACGCCGCCGACGACCACGAACAGCAAAATCGCGATAAACGGCGACAATTCCCCGTTGCCGACCATCTGCAACACGCGACCGAGCGCCCCCGGCATGCCGGCCACGATACCCGAGAGAATGATCATCGAGATACCGTTACCGAGGCCTCGCTCGGTAATTTGCTCGCCCAACCACATAAGGAACATGGTGCCCGCCACCAAGGTCGCAGTCGCAATCACCGTGAATTGAATGCCGGGATTAATTACCACCCCTTGTGTCTGCAACGCTGCAACCGTCCCCAAGGCTTGGAACGTCGCCAAAGCCACGGTACCGTACCGGGTGTATTGAGTGAGCTTGCGTCGGCCGGATTCGCCTTCCTTTTTGATCGACTCAAGCGACGGAACCACCACCGCCATCATCTGCACGATGATCGACGCAGTAATGTACGGCGTGACGCTCAGTGCAAAAATCGACAGCCGTTGCATCGCTCCGCCGGAAATCATGTTCATCATGCCCAGCATCGACTTTTGCGTGTCGCCGAAGAAACGCGCGAGTTGTGACGCGTCGACGCCAGGCACCGGAATAAAGGTACCGATGCGATAGACGATCAATGCGCCCAGCAAAAAGAACAGCCGTTTGCGCAGCTCGGCAAAGCGCGTCACGTCGCCAAGTGCGGCGAGCGGATTCGTGCTTGATGTATGAGTGGCCACGGTAATACTTGAATTCAGCTATTTAGTTGCTGCAATCGTTTCAATGCGCCCGCCGGCGGCTTCAATCGCAGCGCGTGCACCCTTGGTGACATGAACCCCTTTGACCGTTACAGCGCGAGCAATCTCGCCCGACGATACGATGCGCGCACGCAGCGCAGTGGCCGGAACGACATTAGCTTGCTTTAAGGTTTCGATATCAATGGCGTCGCCTGTGACTTTCGCAAGCTCGCTCAGGCGAACTTCCGCAACCGTCCGCGACATTGCCGATCGAAATCCGACCTTGGGCAATCGCCGTTGCAAAGGCATTTGACCGCCTTCGAAACCGACTTTGTGATAGCCGCCTTTACGAGCGCGCTGACCTTTCACGCCGCGACCGCAGGTCTTACCTTGTCCGGCGGATCCGCCGCGACCGACGCGCAGCCGAACCTTCTTGCTGCCGGGTGCGGGAGCCATGTTATTGAGACGCAGGGTATTGAGAGGCATGTTCGTTGCTCTTAAAAATTAGTGAAGCGTTGCCGGAAAACCTTCAGGCTTCTTCCACTTTCAACATATGCTGAGCCGCGATCAGCATGCCGTCGATTTGCGGTGTACGCGTTACGACAGCACTGCGATGAATTCGGCGTAGCCCCAAGCCACGCACCGTCGCCTGGTGCGATTTGAGTTGTCCAGCCAAGCTTCTGATTAGCGTGACCTTCACTTGTTTGGCTGCGGCTTTGGCCGAAGCGGATTTCTTTGCGGTTGCCATAGGATTCAAATCACACTAGCCCACGATCTCTTCTATGCGCTTGCCGCGCTTCGCCGCAATCTGTTCCGGCGCACGCATTTTGGCGAGCGCCAACATGGTCGCGCGTACAACGTTCATCGGATTACGCGAACCGTAACTCTTGGCGAGCACATTGCGCACGCCGGCGCATTCGAACACCGCGCGCATGCTGCCGCCGGCGATCACGCCGGTACCGTCGGATGCCGGTTGCATGTAGACGCGCGTCGCGCCATGTCGGCCGGTGGTCGCATAGTGCAATGTCGCTGCACGAAGCCCAACCGTGACCAAACTTTTGCGCGCCTGCTGCATGGCTTTTTGGATCGCGACCGGCACTTCGCGCGCCTTGCCGTAACCAAAGCCAACGCGGCCTTGACCGTCGCCAACCACAGTGAGCGCGGTGAAGCCGAATTGGCGACCGCCCTTCACAACTTTCGCAACGCGATTAACGGCGACGAGCTTTTCGATCAGATCGTCGCTCGACGCGTTTTTTTCGACTCTTGCCATTGTTTTAAATTCCTGCGAGTGCTCGGTAAAAAGCGACCGATGTCAATTAGAACTTAAGCCCGTGTTCGCGGGCAGCTTCGGCCAATGCCTTGATGCGCCCGTGATACTTGAACCCCGATCGATCGAAAGCGACATCGACAATTCCAGCGACTTTCGCTTTTTCGGCGATCGCTTTGCCGACTGCGGCGGCGGCAGCCGCATTGCCCGTGCCCTTGAGGCTCGTTCGCACGTCCTTCTGCACTGTCGATGCACTGGCCAACACCTTCGAATTCACGTCCAGAATCTGCGCATAGATGTGCTGCGGCGTGCGATGCACCGACAAACGCAGCGCTTTGAGCTCGCGAATCTTGGCGCGGCTGCGCGTGGCGCGGCGCAATCGCTGAACTTTCTTGGATGTACTCATAATCGTGTCTCTTAACTCGTAAAGCAGTCGCAGCAGTGCGTCGACTACTTCTTCTTCGCTTCCTTCAATTCGATTTTTTCGCCTGCATAGCGAACGCCCTTGCCCTTGTACGGCTCCGGAGGGCGATACGCACGAATGTTGGCGGCGGCCTGCCCGACTTTCTGACAGTCATTGCCTTTGATCACAATCTCAGTTTGACTCGGCGTTTCGATCGTGATGCCTTCCGGCGCCACATAAACAATCGGGTGCGAGAACCCCAACGTGAGATTGAGATTCTTGCCCTGAGCCGCGGCGCGATAACCGACGCCAACCAATTCCAACTTGCGCTCAAAACCCTTACTCACGCCTTGCACAATATTGGCTAAATGCGCGCGCGTCGACCCCGCAACCATGTCGGTTTCACTTGAGTCGTTCGCTTTCTTAACCGTCAGCGCCGCGCCTTCTTGCACAACGGAGATGCCGGCGCTCAGCGCCAAACTCAAGGTGCCTTTCGCGCCTTTGATCGTGACGGCATTCGCCGCCACCGTGGCGGTAACGCCCTGCGGTAATGGAACCGGTTGTTTTGCTACTCGTGACATAGTCAATCTCTGAATAAATTCGCGCTGCAGTTTACGACACGATGCAAAGCACTTCGCCGCCATGGCCGGCGGCGCGCGCTTGGCGATCGGTCATCACGCCCTTCGACGTCGAGATAATCGCAACGCCCAGCCCACCGAGAATCGACGGCAATTCGTCTTTGCCCTTGTAGACACGCAAACCAGGTCGGCTCACGCGATCCAAACGATCGATGACCGGCTTGCCCTGGTAATAACGCAGCTGTACCAACAAAGAGGTTTTCCCGTCTTCGGTCTGCGTTGTGAAATCTTCAATGTAGCCTTCTTCCTTCAGCACCTTCGCCAAAGCTAATTTCACTTTAGAAGAAGGCAAGGTGACTTGCGTGCGCCCGGCCGCTTGGCCATTGCGGATGCGCGTCAAGAAGTCGGCAATAGGATCAGTCATGCTCATAATTTGCTCCGCTGGTTCCAGCCGTTACCAGCTGGCCTTTCCGAGGCCGGGAATTTCGCCGCGCATCGTGGCTTCGCGCAGTTTGCTACGGCCTAAGCCGAACTTACGATACACACCACGCGAACGACCGGTGATTTGGCAGCGATTGCGTCCGCGCACGGGACTCGTATCGCGCGGCATCGCCTGCAACTTTGCTTGCGCGGCCTCCCGGTCGGCCTCGCTCGTCTTCGGGCTGCGAATCGTTTCTTTCAACTGCGCACGTTTCGCGCCGAAGCGTTTCACTAACGCTTTGCGCTTCGTCTCGCGATTGATCATCGATGTTTTAGCCATTGCGACTGAACCTCTGCCCTAGAGTCGATACTTGTAAAAGTCGAAACTTATTTACGGAACGGAAAACTAAACGCTTCAAGCAATGCACGGCCTGCTTTGTCGTCGCGCGCCGTCGTGGTAATCGTAATATCCATCCCGCGGATCGCATCGATTTGGTCGTAAGCGATCTCGGGAAAAATAATTTGTTCGCGCACGCCGAAGTTGTAGTTACCGCGACCATCGAACGAGCGCGCACTCACGCCGCGAAAGTCGCGAATACGCGGCATCGCAATGCTCACTAAACGATCCAAGAATTCGTACATACGCGCGCCACGCAGCGTCACCTTGCAACCGATCGCTTGGTTATCGCGCACTTTGAACGACGCAACCGACTTACGCGACTTGGTGACCAACGGCTTTTGACCGGTAATCTTGGTCAAATCGCCCACGGCGTTGTCCATGATCTTCTTGTCCGCCACAGCTTCACCCACGCCCATGTTCACCGTGATCTTGGTGATCTTCGGTACTTCCATAATGTTGGCGACGCCCAAACTCTTTTGCAGTTCCGGGCGAATGGTGTCGCGATAAATTTTTTGCAGCCTGGTCATTTGTCTCTACCTTTTTCGTCGCCTGTGCTCCGATTCTTTATTGAATCGCTGGAGCATCAAGCAACGACTTCATTAACCTTTACATCACGTAGCCAGCGGCCGACGCATTAGGCGTCGACGACTTCTTTGTTGGATTTGAAAAAACGCACCTTGCGGCCGTCGCCCAGCGTTCTGACACCAACGCGATCGCCCTTCTTTGCCGCCGCGTTCCACAACATCACATTCGAAATGGCGAGCGGCGCCGATTGATCGATGATGCCGCCCTGGACTTGGCGCTGAGGATTCGGCTTGACGTGTTTCTTCACCACGTTGATGCCTTCCACCAGAACTTTGCCTTCCAGCACTTCAAGAACACTGCCGCGTCGGCCCTTATCGCGGCCTGCGATCACGACAACTTCATCACCTTTGCGAATCTTATTCATAACTAAACCTGGTTGGTCGTATTCGTTTGGCCGAATTCAGTTGCACCGCTTAGAGCACTTCCGGAGCCAGAGAAATAATCTTCATGAACTGCGCGGTGCGCAGCTCGCGCGTCACCGGTCCAAAGATACGAGTGCCGATCGGC
>JAYTQU010000067.1:0-31862 GCA_043746555.1 Pseudomonadota bacterium
CGCAGTTGTACCTGTCGATTCGCCCCTCCCATCATTTTTCGATTCGCTGGTTCGGCAGCCACTTGGCGGAATTTCTCGCCGCTTACGAAGATTATCGCGACTCGCCGTGGCTCGCGGAACTCGCCGCATGGGACTGGAAGATCGCCGCCGCATTCGACGCGATTGATGCCGAGTTGTTAACCGCCGGCGCGCTTGCGCAAATCGCACCGGAGGAGTGGTCGACCTTAAACTTCACGCCGCATCCGTCGGCACAACGAATCGAAGTCGCGACCAATATTGTCGCCATCGTCAAAGCGCTCGCCAACGAGGCAACACCGCCTCAGCCATCGCAACTCGACGCACCCGCTAATTGGCTTATCTGGCGGCAGGCGTTAACCGTTCGTTATCGATCCTTGGATGCCATCGAAGCCGGCGCATTGAACGCCTTGATGAACGGCGCAACCTTCGGTGAGATATGCGAGACGCTTGCAGAACACATCGCAGCGGACGATGTGCCCATGCGAGCCGTCGCCCTGCTGCAACAATGGATCGCTGACGAGTGCATTGCCGAAATCAAAATCCCTTAACCAATCCCGCCTGTTTTAGAACCGCGTTAGCCGTGTGACGCGATTTTATTTTTGAATCGACAACAAAGTTGCGATTGGATATGGGGCTAAACCATATTTGGTGATCCCCCTTCCCGGAACGCACTGAGCGGCATCCTGCTTCGTGCAAAATCCTTTTAAGCTCGGGCGTAAAGTCGGACATTAAGATCCAGCCGACTAGGCTGATTTAGCGAACTCTTGTTTGCGCGCTATAAGCTCGAATGGCACAGGTTGTGGTACGCCGTTCGACCCGTTGAGTCCAAGCAATTCAGGGATCATCACTAACAACTTTCGCTCAAGTTCTTCCACTGTCGCTGCCTCGGTTGCAAGTCCCGGCACGTCGGACTCGGCGACATACCAAACGTTGGCTTCTTCATCCCAATTGCAGTTGACTGTATAGCGAAGCGTATTCATAACATACCGTGCGACTCGGCCATTCAAATAATACGGACAATCTAGCACACCCAGTCAATCGGGTCGCCCCAAGAACGAGATCGGCCGGCTTGGCTATTACTTAATCGCCTTCCGCCACCATCGCCCCATCGACGCGAACACGCAGCGCTTGCAGTTGATCCGCGGTCAACGCGTCGAGGCCCGTATTCAAAACCACTTGTTTTCCCGAGCCTAGCGTTTCATTTAATCGCAATGTCGAGCCGGATTGCACCACGCCACCGAAACCGTTGCTCAACACCGGCGTACTTGGATATCGCGTAACGCCACGGGTGAACGATTTTGCACGACGACTACGATGCGGCCGGTTGCATCGCGTTGTACGACAGCCGCGATGTATTGTTCCGGATGCTGCGGCAAGTCGAGCGTCATATACTCCTTGGCCGCCAACTGTCCGAATAGCGACTCCGAATCCGCCGCGGCTCCAAAAAACTCCAGCGCCCGCGCTCGATCGCCGCGCTCTTGAGAAACTTTGCCGAGATAGTACGCCGCGGGTTTGGTCGGCAGGAGCTCGTTGCTGCGTTTCAACCACTCCTGTGCTTTGGGTTTATTTCCCGACTCGTACTGCGCAATGCCGCCGCCGAGATACGATCCAAAATAATTGGGATTGTATTGAATGGCTTGTTCGTAGTGCGGGATCGCATCCTTGTAATGCTTTCGCGCGACCTCGATTTCACCGCGTAACTCGTGAAAGCGTCCTTCTTGCGGCAACAACTTGGTCGCTTCGCCGGCAAGATTGTCGGCCGCCGCGTAGTCTTTCTTTTTGAGCGCAGCGACTGCTTGATCGTATTTGTCGTAGGCCGGTTTTGCTTGCATGAGCGCGGCAATGCGGGTCTGGTATTGTTTCTCCCCGACTTCGCCGCCGGGACCAAGCGTCGCGGCCATCTCTCTATTTTTTTCACGCGCTCCTCCGATGGCGGATGCGATGCGAACATGCGATCGAAGAATCCGTGCTTCCCGCCTTGCTCGTTGGAGATACGCACAAACGTTTCTTGCAGCGAGACCGCGCCGGCCGGATCGTAGCCCGCCAACTTCATGTACTTCATTCCATAGTGATCGGCTTCGAGTTCTTGCTCGCGACCATACTTCATTTGCGCCATTTGCAAACCGACGCCCGCCCCCGCGACCGCAAGTCCGGCGGCATTTGAATCCACTCCACTGATCGCCGCGCCGATTTGCGTTAACACCATTCCGCCCTGCATGAGCACGCCGCGCTCTTGCGCTTTCGCACCATGACGCGCGGCGGCGTGGACGATTTCATGTCCCAGCACGGCGGCGAGTTCGGATTCGCTTTTCAATTCGGTGAGCAGACCGCGATTCAGCGAAATTTTTCCACCCGGTAATGCCCACGCATTCGGTACCAAGTTGTCGAGTACTTTGAATTCGTACGGCAATTGCCGATCGGCTACCTTCGCGAGTTTCTGTCCGATTTCATTCACGTACGCCGTGAGCTCGGGCATCACTTGTAAATCGCCGCCCTCGCCCTGTCTTGCGGGCGCATAATTCTTCTCGCCGATCTGTATTTCTTCTGTCTGGGAAACAAACTGAAGTTCCTTTTTACCCGTGACCGGATTCGTGCCGCAAGCGGTGAATGTCAGGATTATCAGCGCTAACGCGATTGATTTTGGTAGTCGCATGCCAATACTTCTACGAACGATTTACGAATTCCAATACTACGTCGCCGACTACATCGTCATGACCACAAGAACGCTTGAGAGTCTCATTCCATCCATTCCCGTATCCGACGGTGCGGGTGTGAAGCTGCGTCGGAGCATCGGACAACGACCGGGTGCGTGGCTCGATACTTTTTTAATGCTAGATGAATTCTTTCCCGACGATCCCGACAACTATTTGGCCGGATTTCCATTGTATCCGCATCGCGGCTTTGAGACTGTCACGTACATGCTCGACGGTCACATGTTGCACGAAGATCATCTCGGCAATCGCGGCGATCTTCTGCCGGGATCGGTGCGGTGGATGACGGCGGGCCGTGGCATCATTCATTCCGAAATGCCGCAACAAACGCAAGGTCGCATGCGCGATTTTCAGTTGTGGATCAACTTGCCGGCCGCCGAAAAGATGAAGTCTGCGCCATATCGCGACCTTGGGCCGACCGACATTCCATGCGTCGATTTGGCGGAAGGCGGACGTGCAAAAGTCATTGCAGGCGCACTCAATATCAATGGCACTCGTCACGCGGGCCCGATTCAACAATGATGACTCCATCGCGACAATCGGTTGTTCGTTTGACGTCGATTATTGCGTTCGCAACGCTGGCCGCCTGCGGCAATAACGAAGCACCGCGTATTCAAGGATATGTCGAAGGTGAATTCGTGTACGTGTCGTCGCCGGTAGCCGGTCCGTTGATGACATTGGCTATTGAGCGAGGCGCGCAAGTGGAACGAGGGACGATGTTATTCGAGATCGACTCGACGTCGGCGCGAGCGCAGCGCGATGCGGCACAAGCACGATTAGCTCAAGCGCAAGCATCGCTTCACGATGCACAGAAAGGTCTACGCCCCAGCGAGCTCGAGTCGATTCAAGCGCAGTACATCCAGGTGGTCGCGGCGCAATCGCTCGCTGAATCGGAGCTCAAGCGCCAACAGAATTTGCTGACCTCCGTAGGCGGAACTTCAAAGCAAGATGTCGACAAGGCACGTTCGGCGCGCGATCAAGCGAAGGCTCAAGTCGCCGCGTTGAGTGCGCAACTTAAGACGGCCCGCTTGGGCGCGCGTAACGACCAAGTGCTCGCCGCGAGCGCGAATCGCGATGCGATGCAAGCACAGCTAGCGCAGGCCGAATGGGAACTTAGTCAAGCAACGCAATCCGCAGTCACCACCGCCGTCGTCGCCGACACGTTTTATCGACCGGGCGAATGGATCGCGGCCGGTCATCCGGTCGTAGCTCTTCTGCCACCAAGCAACATCAAAGTGCGCGCCTATGTGCCGGAAACGCAGTTAAGCGTTTTGCGTGTCGGCGCTGCTGCAAAGATTTCTCTCGATGGCAGAGCAACGCCGCTTAACGGCACGATTAGCTTCATCTCGCCGCGACTCGAGTTCACGCCGCCGGTTGTCTACAGCCAAACCATGCGCAGCAAGTTTGTCGCGCTGATCGAACTCGTGTTCGATCCGGCCGTTGCGGCAACGCTGCATCCTGGGCAACCGGTCGATGTGCAATTCATCAAGTAGTCATCGCAATGCGTACGCACTCCAACGACGACGAATTGGCCATTGATGTGCGAGGGATGACCAAGCGCTTTGGCAAACTCACTGCGGTAGATCACATCGACTTGCAAGTTCCGCGCGGCACGATTTGCGGATTTCTAGGCCCCAACGGTAGCGGCAAGACAACTTTCATTCGCATGCTGTGCGGATTGCTTCGTGCCGACGAGGGTAGCGGTGCCTGCCTCGGTTTCGATGTCATTCACGAGAGCGACCAAATTAAGCGTCAAGTGGGTTACATGACGCAGCGCTTTAGTTTCTATGAAGACCTCACCATCGCGGAAAATCTCGACTTCGTCGCGCGCATGTACAACGTCGCCAATCGACGCGCGACCGTTGCGGCGAGTATCGAACGCTTGGGTCTCGCCGATCGGCAACATCAATTGGCCGGCGAATTGTCGGGCGGTTGGAAACAACGATTAGCGTTGGCGGCTTGTATGTTGCATGACCCGAAACTCTTGTTGCTCGACGAACCGACCGCCGGCGTCGATCCACAGGCACGTCGCGATTTTTGGGAACACATTCACGAACTGGCGAATCAAGGTCTCACTTTCTTGATCGCCACTCACTACATGGACGAAGCCGAGCGTTGCCATCGTCTCGCCTACATTGGCTACGGAAAACTCTTGGTGCAAGGATCGCTTGCCGAGGTCATTGCACAAGCGCATCTCACCACCTGGACCGTGAGCGGTCCCGACTTGCTAAACCTTCGCGATCTGTTGCGCGCTCATCCAGGCGTTACGCAAGCTGTGCCGTTCGGCAACACCTTGCACGTGAGCAGCGACGATGCGAATTTATTGCAACAGGCTATCGCGCCGTACATTCATGCACCCTACGTGTGGCGGGAGATCGACTCGAGCTTGGAAGACGCCTTCATGCGTTTTATGAGCCGCGCTGCCGCGCGCGAACGAGATACCGCATGATCCAACGACATCGCATTTCCGTCGCTCGCTTTGCGGCGATGGTCGTCAAAGAATTTATTCAGATGCGCCGCGATCGACTGACCTTCGCCATGATGGTTGCCGTGCCGCTTCTTCAGTTGGTGTTATTCGGTTACGCGATCAATTCGGATCCCAAACATCTCAGCGCCGCCGTGTTACTTGCGGACGATGGCCCGCAGGCGCGCACGCTGCTGCAAGCACTAAAGAACAGCGGCTATTTTTCATTCACCCAAGAGGTAGCGACCGAAGCACAAGCCGATGAGCTTCTCGATCGCGGCGCTGTGCAATTTATCGTGCAGATTCCCCCGCGTTTTTCGCGCGATTTGGTGCGCGGCGACCGACCCACGATTTTGGTGGCCGCCGACGCAACCGATCCCGGCGCGACAGGCAATGCGATCGCATCGTTGTCCGTTGCAATTGAGCTAGCGCTACTCAACGATTTCAAAGGTCCGCTTGCTTATCTCGCGAGCAGTCCAAGCGCCGTCGACGTGCGCGTGCATGCGCGCTACAACCCCGAAGCGGTGACGCAATACAACATCGTGCCGGGACTCATGGGCGTCGTGCTGACCATGACATTGGTGATCATCACCGGTCTGGCGATTACTCGCGAACGCGAGCGCGGCACGATGGAGAATCTTCTCTCGATGCCCACGCGACCTACCGAAGTGCTGATCGGAAAAATCGTTCCGTATATATTGGTCGGCTACGTGCAAGTCGCATTGATATTGCTGGCGTCGCATTTTGTATTTCACGTGCCGATGGTCGGCAGCATTGCGCTGTTACTCGTTGCCTGCTTGGTGTTTATTGCGGCGAATTTGGCCGTGGGCGTGACATTTTCCACCATCGCCACAAATCAACTGCAAGCGATGCAAATGTCGATCTTCTTTTTCTTGCCATCGATTTTACTGTCGGGATTTATGTTCCCGTTTCGCGGCATGCCGCGTTGGGCGCAATTGCTCGGCGAAATGTTGCCGATCACGCACTTCCTGCGCATTGCGCGCGGCATCCTGCTTAAAGGTAATGGACTCCTCGATGTCCTGCCGCAGATGTGGCCGATTGCGCTGTTTGCACTCGTGGTGCTGGGCATCGGCGTGAAACGGTATCGGCAGACGCTGGATTGATTTGAAGCCTTCACCATCGCGCTTGATCCGCCGCTGCGAAACATGACAATCAGCGGTTTCGAGTTTCATTGCTGCGGCGGACTCTCTCTGAGCTGTTGATCGGTGGGCGTTGGAGTGAGCGTCGGTGTCGGTGAAGACGGCGATCCGCCCGATCCGCCGCCGCAGGCGCTAAGCCCCAATGCAAGTCCCAAGAGCGGAATCCGGATTGCCTGACGTGTTGACATTGGAAATATCGATAACTCCTTACGAAACCCCAAACTCACACTGAAACACTGACAACGCAGCACGCAGGGAATCGTTGCCTCACGCATATCAAAACCGTTGTTGCGGGTTTAGAATGTGCAAATCATCACATTGTTCGCCGAGGCTTTTATGTCCGCCGTACTCAAGGCTCCCGCCATCTCCGACGCGGAACGCGCCATTCGCGTCGATCTTGCCGCCGCTTATCGTCTAGTCGCGCTCTATGGTTGGGACGACATTATCTTCACGCACATCTCGGCGCGGATTCCCGGAAAGGAACACCACTTCTTAATCAATCCATATGGATTGATGTTCGAAGAAATCACTGCGTCCAGTTTGGTAAAGATCGATCTCGCGGGCCAACCGGTCGGCGAGCAACTGCATATACGCGTCAATCCCGCGGGATTCACCATTCATTCGGCGATTCACGAAGTACGCGAAGACGCCGGTTGCGTCATACACTTACACACACCCGATGGCACGGCGGTCGCTACGTCGAAGGAAGGGCTGCAGCCTCTCAATCAAACCGCGCAGCTCGTGATCGGCGACTTGGTTTATCACGACTACGAGGGCGTCGCGCTCGATCATTCCGAAAAACCGCGATTGCAACAGGACTTGGGCAAGCACAACATTATGCTGCTTAAGAATCACGGCACGCTGACGGTGGGTCGCTCCTGCGCAGAGGCTTTCATGCGCATGTATTTCTTGGAGCGCGCTTGCACGATGCAAGTGAGAACACGAACGCTCGGAACCGATAATCATCGAACCGCGCAGAGCGCGATCGACAAAAACAATGCGTTGATGCAAGACGAGAACATGGGCAACATCACCAACACACTCGCGTGGTCGGCGCTGCTTCGGAAGTTGGATCGAATTGATCCTGGATTTAGAAATTAGTTTTGTAGTTCGATCAATTCGCCGCAATCGGCGTTGGCTAATTTTTTGAGTCGCCAACGGTCGCTAACCAGTCGCTCGTATTCTGACCGGCATTAGTCGCGAGCCAACCGAACACGACGTTATGCCAGAGCGCACGTTGGACATAGATGCGCGTTTCGTTGAACGGGATATTTTCTATCCACACATCCATTTCCTTCGGCTTGCTGGGCAACCAACGAGCCACTGCGTTAGGTCCCGCGTTGTAGCTCGCGAAAGCCAACGCCACACGACCGTTAAAGCGATCGACGAAGTCTTTGAGATGCGCCGCGCCGACAAGAATATTTACGCGCGGAACTAATAGATCGTCCGGTGCCGGCAAGCGCCAGCGACGCGCGGTTCGTCGCGCGGTTTCGGGAATGAGCTGCATTAACCCTTTTGCGCCGGCACTCGACACCGCTTCGATGCGAAAAATACTTTCCTGACGCAGCATTGCATAGATGATCGCCGGCGCAAGTCCGGTAACCTTTGCTGCCGCATTCACCTCTGCATCGAACGGGTGCGGATACAACAGTCGATAGTCGTTAAAGAGTTTTTGTTCGGCCGCGACGAGAATGGCTTGGTCGTACCACGCCCAACGCGACGCAAGTACCACGGCCTGTTGGCGCGCCGCACTATCGAGTTTGTTATAACCAAAGCGCCATTCGGCGTAGGCGCTATCGCGCAATTCCGGCAACTCTAAACTCCGCAACTCATAAGCGCGAACGAAAGGCGGTTCGCGCGCAAGCGCCGTTATCTCAGTGTCGTCGGCGTCGATCGACTCTTGGACCGGTATGTAAGGTTTCTGCAAACGAGCTGCGGCGAGTGCGGCATAGTAGTTGTCGTCCTTAAGGATCGCCGCGTATTGTGTTCGCGCCGTTGCTTCATCGCCCAGCAATTCGTTGGCCCGTGCAAGCCAGTAACGCCAGCGGGTTTGTTGAAGCAATGATTCCGGCATTGTGTTGATCGTCTTGACCGTTAACTTCCAATCGCTACTCCAAATGGCCGCGCGTCCGTACCATTCAAAGCCGCGTTCATCGAAATCCGCAGGTTGCACTTTCGCAAAATAAATTAGCGCTTCCGACCGACGATTCCACGACAACGCCAATGCTAATTCGAGTGCAAAGCGGCTTGCGCCGGACGCATCGAGCTTTCGCGTTCGCACTAAACTGTTGTAGCGCTGCAGCGCCGCTTCTGGATCGCCGCGCGCGAGTCGCGTCCATCCGTCGAGCAACGCTTCGACCGCAATGGCTCTTTTTGGATCGGCAATTGCAGCGTCGATAGCACGGCGAGGTTGTTCCACCAGC
Organism: Pseudomonadota bacterium; assembly: GCA_043746555.1. Lineage (GTDB taxonomy): Bacteria > Pseudomonadota > Gammaproteobacteria > Steroidobacterales > Steroidobacteraceae > CAZQYC01. Next base: position 8,777 of record JAYTQU010000067.1, read on the forward strand.
GCCGCCCAATCTTCAAGCGGCGGCATTCTATCTTTGGGTAACAGCGCGATCATTTGCCGAGCGAAGGCTGGATTGTCGGTGCCCAACGCCAAGCGCGCTCGGCGTTCGATCAGCGCGGAATTCCAATCGCTTTGCGTCTTCAGCCAATCAAACGCTGCTGCACATGCCGGCAGCGAATCGCTCGCGTTGGACCACAACTGCGCGATCATGGGCGCGAGTCCGTCGAGCCGTTGCAAGCGAAGTCGCGCAGTGAGCGCATCGCAACGCAGCGTCTTATCGTCCTCTACTCGGTAATTGGCAAGGAATCGCTCCCACTCCTCTCGTTTGGCAAGGCTCGCGTACCACGTTCGACGCAGTTCTCGCGCGACCGGTTCGACGCCGTGCAATTTGAGGAACTCTTCAGCTGCTTGATCGACGGCGACCCAGCTCTCTGGATTTGCAGCGAGCGCGAGTTGAATACGGTGCTGTTGTAAATACGGATACAACACATAGCCGCGTAACGCTTCGCCGTCGGTTGACCCATCCAATGACGCAGCGCTTGGCTCGCCGTAGGCGCGCTGAAATTCGTCGCGTACGACTGCGCTGCCGGCGACCTCTGCATTCGCCGCGAAACTAATCGCGAGTGCTATAAGGAGTGAATAACGTGTGTGCATGCGACAATCATCGCATGCAATCTACGCGCGCGTGACAGCGATACGCTGTGACGTGGTCCTGTCAGCATCGATTTGCCGGAATGCAGAACTATGCACGCAGACAACCACAGTCTTGTTGCTGGCCGGATTCGATGAGTGACCGCTAGTCAACTCGCAGAGAAATTCCGGTCAAGTGAGAACGCCAAGACTTCAGATTGCAGACGTCTAGATGCTCAATCGTGCGCTGTTAGGCAAGAGTATTCGGCGGAGTACGAAAGCGACAAAGCGGCTAAGAGCTGACCGTCGAGCGCGCCTTCCAGATTTACACGTAGCGGACATCGGAACGACCGCTTTCGCACAATTTACCGCGCGTGATCTACGACACTACGCGCCGATGAGTTCAACACCCGGAAGCTTTGCGGCTTTTTGATCGAACGTCAGTAGTGGCGATCGACCTTGCATGGCGCCGAGTCCCGCATGCAAGCAGTCGGCAAACTCGGCGCTGCCTTGCCGAAACAAATGCAGAGCCCACTCAACGGCGTTCTCGGACTGAAACTCCAGCTCCTGGGTTTCGAGTAGCGCATTGAATGCGTCCAACACTGCAGACTTAGCAAATTGATAACGAGATCGCAGTACCCATTCCAGTTCCAAGACCACCGTACTCGACACGAAAAATGATTCGCGGTTGCGTTTGGCAGATTCGATAACCTTATTAATGCGCGCCACTTGGGCTGCGTCATCGTCAACTAACCAGCGCACAAGCACATTAGTATCGAGGCCGGGCATCAGCTACGACCAAGATTCATATCGTCGATTGCGACTTTGCGTTTGCCGGTGCGAACCGGCTTGAGCAAGCCTTTGAGGTTTGAGATCGAGCGTCGTTTGGCGCGAATCACGGTCGTACCATCGTGCAGTTGGGTAAAGACCACGCGTTCGCCGACCGTCAGGCCCAGCGCATGGCGGATATCGGCCGGAATGGTGATCTGGCCTTTGCTCGTCAGGGTTGCTTCGGACATGGTGAACTCCTTACAATTGCCAACAGTGTAAGGAATTCAGCTCACTTGCGCAACCCCAATGCAACCAACCGCCAGAAGGACAGACCGCTAATGCCCTAGCGGCAAAGTAGAGATCACCGGCGGCGAATCCCTGATTGCTCATGAAGTAGTCAATGCGGCCAGAAGCCGCCCTTCGCTCTCGCCGTTGAATTTGCCGGAAAGCGGAGGGTGAAACACACGACCGTAAGGATAGCAGGAGGCAGCGAATCTGGATCCGGTGACAATGCTTTATTGAAACTGTGCGTACTCTGGTATTCCTAAAACGCTCGTTTAGGGGAGAGACAAGGATGGGAAAGATGACGTGGTTAGTGGTCATGAGCCTCCTCGCGCTCATCATTGTTGCGCTTGTTTTGATTTTGACGATTCGTGCCTTCAAGCAGCGGCAGAAAGCGAAACTTGCTGCAATCGATAGTTCGAACGGAATCGATGAGGGGCGGTTCATAAAAATTGGAGGTGTCGACCAGTGGATAACGATTCGAGGCCAAGACCGCTCGAATCCAGTCCTGCTGATTCTTGACGGAGGCCCCGGATTTGCCGACAGCCCGTCGATTCCGTCCTCTCTGGAGAATAAATTTACGATCGTTTGTTGGGATCAACCCGGTGCCGGCAGAACATTTGGGCGTGCGAGGCGGACCTTGAAACCGGGACTTTCAGTCGACACCATGGCAGAAGATGGTATTGCGATATCGACCTATATCCGCAGCCAGTTGCAACAAGGAAAAATTGGCATTCTTGCTTATTCGTTCGGTACAGCTATCGGGATACAGATGGTCAAGAAGGAGCCCACTTACTTTTACACGTACGTCGGCGCGGGCCAAATGGTGAATATGCAACGCGCGGAAGTTTTGAACTACGCACACGTTATTGCTAAGGCTCAAGAAGAAGGTAATCACCGGGCGATTCGGGAACTTCAGAAGAGCGGGTCGCCACCTTACACCTCGCAAGCTGCGTTTCGTACGCAGCGAAAATGGGCGGCCAACTATGAAAACGATGCACCGCACCCTGGGATGTTGGCGCTTAGCACGCTTGTCGCGCCTCGATATTCTCTTATGGACGTATTTAATTGGTTTTCTGGTTTTATTGCCAGTCAGAACTATTTCTTTGGAAAAAAGATGGACGGCCCGGCGATGGCAATCGACCTTTTAGCTACATCCTTAGATTTCGAAGTGCCGATCTTCGTGTTCCAAGGAACTGAAGATGATTACACGCCATACGAACTTGCCGCTGAATACGTAGATCGGATTCGCGCGCCTGAAAAATTGCTAGTGACTATCGAAGGTGCAGGACATCTTGCTTCAGTCAGTCATTTGCATGTACTAGAACAATTCCTATTTGACCACGTGCGACCGCTTGGCGCTGCCCGCCAATTGTCGGCGCATCTCCAGTAATCTTTAAAAGTGCACGGCGCACGCCAACTGCGGTCAAAAGAACACGACCTCCAATTAACCCGATAGCAGACGTCGTGGTACGTGGGGTTCAGCTCAAAGACCAGGTTTTAAGTGTGCACAGGCTGCGCCACCAAACGCACGCCGAGTGCCGCGCATACACGGCTAACGGTATCGAATCGTGGCGCGCTGTCGGCGCGCAACGCTTTATAGAGCGCTTCGCGCGTAATGCCGGCTGATTTAGCGATCTCAGTCATGCCGCGCGCACGGGCGATGTCACCCAGTGCGGACGCCAATAACGCCGCATCGTTCGCTTCCAATATGTCGGTCAGGTAGGCAGCAATAGACGCCTCGCTGTCGAGATAAAGCGCAGCGTCGAAGTCGGGTAGATTCTTTACCTTGATACGTTTGGACATGTTTGTTTCTCCGCTCATCAATCCAACAATGCCGCTAGTGCCTTGGCGCGCTTGATGTCGCTCTTCTGTGTACGCTTAGCGCCACCCGTCAGCAACACAATGACGTCTGCTCCGCGTCGTGTGAAATACACGCGCCAACCTGCGCCGATGTGTATGCGCAGTTCTGACACGCCTCCGCCCACCGGTTCCACGTCACCCATCAGCCCGCGCTCTAGCCGCTTGAGTCTCGCTACGACCACGCCACGTACCGTTACATCGGTGAGTCCATCCAGCCACGCGGTGAATTGAGGAATGGGTTTGAGCGAGAACATACGCGTATCGTAATCGATCGATTACACTAAGTCAAGTCTGACTGCCGCCAGACCCGATTCAAACGAAGTAGAAAAATCAACAATCGCGAACGAGAAATTCGGCCAAGAGCAGCCAGTCTATTGCGGCTTCCAGTTCGCCGCATAGCAGACACTTGGGTAACTGCATCCGCGCGAGTTTACAGAGTGAGAACGAAATGGTCGCTCGCTTGCAAGACACCGAAATGCAATCAAGCTTGTGCTTGGCTTTCCACAGTAATGATTACTTTTCCGCGCGCGCGCCCCTGTTCAAGATATCGGATGGCATCAGCAGTCTCACGCAATTTGTACTGCCTATCGACGATTGGTGTTAATTTTGTTTCTTCTATTAGCTCCTTCAAGACAGCTAGATCGCGCGCGTTTATAGAAGCTATAAAATTCGCAATGTTTTGGCTGACGAACGGCGCCTGCATCAACGCTTTGATTGTGTGAGTTAGAGGACCGAGCAATCCACCGTCGTTTGGTCCGCCGCCCCCGTTTATAAGGTAGATACCTTTGGGGCTCATGACTCGCCTAAACTCCGACAACGAGCGGTTACCCACGTTGTCCAATATCAAGTCATATCGCTCAGCGCCTTGCGTGAAATCCTCTTGCGTGTAGTCAATGACATGATCTGCACCGATTGATCGGATCATGTCCACGTTCTTCGTACTGCATACGCCCGTGACATCTGCGCCGAACGATTTTGCGATCTGCACGGCAAACGTTCCTACGCCTCCTGACGCGCCATTGATCAAGATTTTCTGACCCGACTGAATCCGGCCTTTATCGCGAAGGGCCTGTAGAGCTGTTGATGCCGCGACAGGAATAGCTGCCGCCTGCTCGAAGTTAAGGTTAGTTGGTTTCAGCGCAATTTCGTTTTCCGAAGCCAGCGCGTATTCCGCAAAAGCACCGCGGCCCTTGCCGAACACTTGGTCACCTGCTCTGAACTTCGTTACGTTGCGACCAACAGCTTCGACTTGACCGGCTGCATCGACGCCCAGTCGGATGGACTTTGGTTTTGATATCCCGAACGCAATTCGAGCGATGGTCGGTGTGCCTCTCATGTAATGCCAGTCGACTGGATTAACAGAGGTGGCACGAACTTTAATCAAAATTTGATCGTCCGTCGGAATCGGTTTTGGAACGCACTCGAGCTTAAGTACATCGGGTGAACCGTAACTACGATAAACGATGGCTTGCATATAGATCCCGTGCTAGCAGGCAGTGATGAGTCGGTAAGGGTCGGTAAAGCTGCGATCATCATCAATTGGGTTATTAAAGATCACGTCGCGAGACTTGCGCGTTAGGACGCAGCCTCTCGGACGGTTGCCCGATTCTTTGTGAGTCGAACGCGGAACAGCCAGAAGATCATCAATCCAAACACCAAGATCTCCGGCGCAAAAAAAATTGGTGATCCGCGTACTGACGCGGGGAAAACTTGCTGCTGTCCAAAGAAGAACGAGACTGCGGCAATGAACAGCGCGAGACACATTCGCCAAAGATGTCGCGCGATGCGCCGTTGGCCGCTAATGCCGCCGCGTAAGAACCACTTTAAGTCAGCGATGGCAACGAGCGCCCAAATTACTGCAAACCCGTACACGAACTGATATGACAGGTCGTGAATCATTCCTTTCGGTGTATTAACCACCAGTGTGCCGACGACTACCGCAACTAAGGTGAAGCATGCGGCGAAAACAAACGCACCGATTTCGAAGCGTCCAACGCTACCCTCCTTGCGGCGAACGGTTATCCAAGCCGTGGACACCAAATAGAAAGTGAATGACCCCATGAAAACGTTGGCCCATTGCGGTGTCGGTAGAAAAGGCGACGCAAGCGCTCCGATTGCGGACATGATCATCATGGAAATGAAAAACACATTTCCCGCTAAGCGATGCAGTCTTGCGCCTTTACGCGACAACAGAGCGGCCGCCCCGGAGAGCAACCCGATGCCCCCTGCGCTGATATGGAGAATCAGTACCAATGCAGTGGTGCCGCGGACTAACGCAGAACTTTCCGGACTCACTTCCAAGATCATGGTTCCGTCCTCAGGTGGCTACGTCACGGAGATCTCAGCAATGCAGCGCTTCAAATGGAAATCGGCGCAACGAAGATACTGGTCATCACTTTCGACTCCAATTCACTGTCTCAAATTTAGATATCTGTATGGAGCGCAACTTATCTGCAAGCGCTTAATTGCGGCCAGAATTGTGATAGGTGGCAGAAAGGAGGGGGCCGATGGTCGAAATTCAAAAGTGCAGCCGGGTCAAAGCGGCCAAATTCGATATTTCTTGAACGTCATTGTCACCGCTCGAATTCTGCGTACCGACGGTCCGCTTCTGCCATTTTGAATGTCAGCTAACGGGCAACTCGACCGTCTCTTTTGGGGCATTTAATAAGGTCGCTTGAGGCCGCAAGCTTCGATGCGATGTCGGGAGTTCACGAACCGAGCAACCAGCGTCTTTTTGAATTTACGGATAAACGGCAAAACGATGTTCGTTCAATGCGGCAAGACCATGCGCGTAGCTCTATGGCGTTTTCCAGAGACAGACTTGAATCGACGTCGGAGGAATTCGATCGACTAAATCCCCATACTCTCAAAGCGCCACTCGGCAAATTGGCTGTTGCCATCCCAACAGTCGTCCTCTGGAGAATCACATCTGAGGCGTGAGACCTATTCGTCCGAACATCTGCGCGATAGCCGGATTGATCGCGACAGCGGCTTGAATGTCTTTGTCGCCATCCGCTTTCAAGCCCTTCTTGATTTCGGCAAGACCAAGTCCGTACAGCGTCCATGGCTTCTTAGGTTGCAGTTTTTCCGACGCTTTGTAGTCGACGATGGCCTTGTCGTAATTGGCGAGCCGTAGAAAGACCAACGCGCGGTTATCGTAGTCTTGAGAATTGCGCGTTCCCTTTTTCAACGCGATGTTGCAGTCGGCGAGCGCCAAGTCGAGTTCCTTGTTCGCCATTGCACGTGCAGCGCAGCGACTGGATAACACCTCAGGCAATCTATCGTCTTTGCGATTCGCGTCGATCCATGCGCCATAACGAACGATCGCATCGTCGAAATCTCCGGCACTCTGGAAGACCTGCGCAATTTGCAAGTGTAGCGTCGCATCGCTCGGCGCTAAGTTTGCTGCCGCATTCAAATCTTCGCGTGCTCCAATTATGTTTTTTCTTGCAAGACGCATCGAACCGCGCGCTCGCAATGCATCGATATAATTCGGCTTGAGCTTCAGCGCCTCGTCGAGATCGTTGATCGCGAGCTGTGGATTCCGATTTTGCCAATGCGCCAGTCCGCGTTGAAAATAATTCTCCGAGTCGGCCGCATCCAACTTGATTGCTTGATCGAAGTCGGCGATCGCGCTGACGAAATCGTTTCGACCCGTTGAAGCCGCGCCGCGTCGTTTAAATCCGTCCGCATCCGTCGGTGTCGCGCGCGTGTCGGTAGCGTTGGATGTTGGGGCTGGTGTCGCTGTTGCCGTTGCTGCGGCAATCGACGCTAACGCGGGTTTCGGTGTCGGCTTTGATTCCGCTGCCGAGGTTGCCGTTGGCGATGTTGCGGTTGGAGTCGACGCCGTCACCGGAATATTCCTATCGGACCTGTTTGCTCGCAGATCGAACACTGGGCCACCGTTATACGTAAAATAAATCTTGTGCTGATTGGCGGCCACATAAATGCGATGCGATAGAAAAAAATCCGCACCGAGCAACATGTCGGTATTACCCAGCAAACTAAGGTCGCCCATGCGTAGACGGGCATTCTTGATTACTTCTCCACCAAGATCGAGACTGTCGAAACGCGCGATCCAGTTTTCGTGTGTCTGCTTTCCGAGGCCGTGCCCGATTCCCGCCGCCGCGACGTCTTCGTTCTCTGGCTTGATGCCAACTCGGGCGGCGGCATCGAGATTTAGTATCGAGCGCCAGGCGCCGGTATCAAACGTGATACGAATTCTTTTCCCATTGATCTTGGCGTGACCGATCAAGTGCGGATGTAGCGGGTCGCGACTTTCAATTTCAATTTCCGCGACGCTGGCGCCCCCGGCCCAATAAGCAAGCGCTCGACTTCGGCAGTCTTTGGCGCGAAACATTCGGATGAAGCCGTTCGCCAAATCGAACTCGGTATCGGCACCGCCGAGAACGTTTTGTCCGATGATGCCGTCCCCGTCCTGCGCGAAATTATTGCTCCCAATAAAAAAGTCGACGTCTTTGATGACGCGACCGCCGCCGAATCCCGCGAGAGTAAATTCTTTCACTCTCGTCAGGCCTGTTTTTTCAAATCCGCCCGTACCGCGCACGGTGATTGGAGACGGCCCCACTTTCAGTTGATATTTCTCCGCCGCTTCGCGCGTGAGTATGCTGAAAAACGCACCGCTGTCGGCGAGAAAGTGCGCGGGCTGCCCGTTGATTGTCCCGGTAATGTGCGGCCGCGTTCCGGCCATCGTGACCGGCAATTCCGCATAGCGCTGTAGCTCGCACTTTTTCTCGGCGTAGGCCGGCAGCGCGATCAGCAAAGCAGCAGTAATAAACCCAAACGACCGGTAGCGCATGGCAATTCCCTCTTTCTTCGGCTTTTATCGATTGATTATTGAGTAGTCGCTCGTTAAGAATTTAATCTTCAAGTTCCCAAAAACAACTTATAGGCCGGATTGTTCGTTTCGTCCGAGTAGGGATACTTAAGTTCGTTGATGTGCAGGAGAAAATCCTCGCTCTCGTTCGCCGGCACTTGTACGCCGGCTAGGACGCGGCCATAGTCGGAGCCATGATTGCGATAGTGAAAGAGGCTGATATTCCAATTTGTTCCGATCGCCTGCAAGAATTTTAGCAATGCTCCCGGACGTTCCGGAAAAATAAATCGCAACAATCGTTCGCTCGTGAGTCCCGGCGCATGTCCGCCCACCATGTAACGTACATGAAGTTTCGCCATTTCGTTGTCGGTCATGTCAACGACGTTATAGCCGCCGTCTTGCAACGACTTGAGAATGGCGTCGCGCTCCTTGCGGCCATTGCTCAAACCGACGCCAACGAAAATTCGCGCGGCCGCGTCGCTGGCGTAACGATAGTTAAATTCCGTTACGCTGCGCTGACCCAACGCTTGGCAGAAGCGCAGGAAACTGCCTTTTTCTTCGGGGATTTCCACCGCGAATAGCGCCTCGCGTTGACCGCCGATATCGGCGCGCTCGGCGACATGACGCAAGCGATCGAAGTTGATATTTGCGCCGCAGTTAATCGAGACAAACGTTTTGCCTTTGCAATTCTCGCGCGCGATGTATTTTTTGATGCCTGCGATCGACAGTGCGCCGGCCGGTTCCACCACGGTTCGCGTGTCTTCGAAAATATCTTGGATCGCCGAACACATTTCGTCGGTGTTCACCAGGATCACTTCGTCGATTACTTCCTGACAAACTTTGAACGGCTCTTCACCGACGCGGCGCACCGCCACGCCATCGGCAAAAGTGCCGACGCGATCGAGCGTGACGCGCTTGCCTGCCTTGAGCGATTCGTACATGGCGCACGCATCGTCCGGCTCGACGCCGATGATTTTTATTTTTGGATAGAGCGCCTTCACATACGCGCCGACGCCTGCCGCCAGTCCGCCGCCGCCCACCGCGATGAAGATCGCATCGATTTGTTCACCGGCTTTCTGTCTGAGAATCTCCATTCCCACGGTTCCTTGACCCGCAATCACATCGACGTCATCGAAAGGATGCACAAACGTCAGTCCGCGTTCGCGCGTGAGTTGCATCGCGTGTTCGTAGGCTTGATCGAAGTCGTCGCCATGCAGCACCGCTTCGCCGCCAAAATCGATGACCGCTTGAACTTTAATGCTCGGTGTTGTTTTGGGCATCACGATGGTGGCGTGAATGCCGCGACGCTTCGCCGCTAGCGCGACACCTTGTGCGTGATTGCCGGCCGACGCGCAAATCACGCCGCGTTGCGCAACGGTGTCCGATAGATGCGCAATTTTGTTGTAAGCGCCGCGCAGTTTGAAGGAAAACACCGGTTGCATGTCTTCGCGTTTCAACAGCACCGTGTTGCCAAGGCGACGCGATAAACGTCGCGCTTCGTCGAGCGGCGTTTCGATTGCCACGTCGTAAACACGCGCTTTGAGAACGCGTTCGAGATAAGAGTCAGTCATGGAGAGCGTAATTTGTTGTGGAACGGCGACTACGTTAGCAGGAAGGGTCGTACGGAGCTACAGCCGAGCGGCAAGAATTAACTTTTGGCGCGAAGCAACCTGTTGCCCGCTGCCGTAGTCGGCTATCCTCTCTGGCTATGAATTCTCCTTCGCATATAAATCGACGCGAATTACTGACGGCTATAGGCGGGACAGCCTTCATCGACGGAGCGGCTCAAGCGGCGGCGGAATTGCCGATTTCGACGCGCGAATTGTGGGACTGGGTTCGCGCACAACAAGTTCTCGATCCAACCATCACCTATCTCGATACGGGTTCGGTGGGACCTGGTCTGCGCGCCGCGTTGGCCACGGAGTATCGGCAACAAGAGCAATTCAATAGCGATGTCGCCGCCTATCAGGCGGCCTATCTTTCTCCCTCCGCGCTCGGCGCAACCTTGAAGCGGTTGAGCGCGCTGCTGGATTGCAAACCCGACGAAATTACGATCACTCAGGGCGCCACCGAAGCGCTGGGCATGGTCGCGAACGGATTGCGGCAACAGTTGATGCGCGGTGATGAAGTGATCGTCACCTCACATGCGCACGGCAGCGCGATTTATCCGTGGTTACTACAAGCACAGCAGAGCGGCATTGTGGTCAAGCAAGTCGCGTTACCGAGTCCGCTCACCGGACCGGAGCAACCACTAGGCTTGATCGCAGCCGCCGTCACCGATAAAACACGCGTGATCGCCTTCAGTCATTTGCAATACACCGACGGGGCGATACTGCCGGTTGCCGACATTTGCACGTTCGCGCGACAACGCAACATTCTGAGTGTGGTGGATGGCGCGCAGGCGTGCGGCTCGCTCGATATTTCGATCGCCGATTTTAACTGTGATTTTTACGCCGCCAGCTTGCACAAGTGGCTCAACGGTCCGTATGGACTTGGATTGCTGTACGTCCGCCGCGAATTGTTAGCCTCTTTATCGCCCACTAGCGTCGACAGCAACCTGGGTTGGTATGTTATCAATCGCTTCGGTCAAGCCGGCATCGACGATGAAGTGCAGCGCGCGGCTTGGCCGGCAACGCTCGCCAAGTTTGGCTGCAATGTGCGTTTTTTGGGTCCGCAACTCAAAGCGCTGGAGTCCGCGCTCGATTTTCGCGAACAACTGGGGGCGGACCGCATCCAAGCGCGCATTCGCGAATTGGCAATTTATGCGCGCCTGCGGCTGCAACCGTTAAGCGATTTGCAGATTCTCACGCCGGCTCAACCCGGCATGTGGGGCGGCATTCTGGCCATGCACCCGCAACGGGTCTCCGCGCAAGAACTGACGCAGCGGTTGAGACGCAACAATAAGATTGTCGTTAGCGCAATCGCTCATCCGGCATCCACCGTCGCATTTCCGGAAGGCACACCGGAATTTTCCGCGCTACGCGTCTGTCTCCACATTTACAATTCGCACGACGACGTCGAACGTTTAGTGCGAGCCTTGCAATAAGCTCACTTACTGCGCTCTCCACCGGATTCTCGCAGACCGCTATGAAAGTATTTGCTCGCCGATTTATTCCGTCATTGCCCAGCGGCATTGCACTTGCAACGAATACCCTGTTCTGACCGACACGCGCGGATCGCTTTTTAAGCTTATGGAACTCACGTATCAAGTTTTGGTCGGCGCAACGGCTGCGCTGTTAGCAAGTTTGTTTAATGCCGCGCTGGCGCCGAGTTACGCACGGCTGCGCGCAAGAGCCAATGACGAGTGGCGCGCAAAATCGTTGCGATCGCAGCTAGCGGAGATTGGTGTCCAGCTGGTTGCAGGCGCAGGACTCGGAATGCTCTTTTGGCTGAGCTGGGGACTGGCGGCCATTGTCGGCGTACCCTGGTGGTTACGAGGTTCGTCGTTCGCATTAATTCTGTGGAGCGTTTGCTGCTTACCCACGCTGGCGATCCAATTGCTCGCAACGCGACTGCATTGGTCTACGGCATTAATTTACGCGATCGAATGGCTGATCATCTTCGCGGCTGTCGGACTCGCCTGTTCGTGGGGCTGGGCTAAGGCAGTGCAATAAATCGCAAAATTCAGCGATCCAAAAATTCCCGCGTCAACTGCGAAATTTTAAGCGGCGCAGCCACCAGCGCATAGTTACCGCAATCCTGAAGCTCCACCAGCGACCCCTGCGAGAGACTCGACTTGGCGCGCAGCGTTTGCTCGCGTAAATCGTCGCTCGGACAAAGCACTAACGTCGGCAATCGCAACAATGGTAGACGTTGCGCGACCGGATACTCTTGCATCGCCGTGCGCAGGCTGTGCTCAGCGGCGCCCGCGCGCAGATGATCGATAAAGAGATTTTGCTGGGCGAGCGGCGCGACATTCGTAACGCGCGTTGCGGAAAACTTGAGCCACTCCTCAGCGACATTTGTGGCGACATTCATCTCGACATCGACGCGCGGCGCGATCTGGCGCAAGGCCGGTTGACTCATATAGGGAATCGACAACAACACGACGCGGCGAACTTGCGGACCGCGATTGGCCGCTACTTCCGCGGCGATCAGCGCACCGGCTTCCACGCCGAGCAAATCGAAAGTCCGTAAGCGCAGAGCGGCGACGAAATCGGCGACTGCTCCGGCATAGTCGGCAATCGACGGCGCACCGCTCGCATTGTCGGAGGTACCGTGCCCCGGCAAGTCGAGCGCGTACACACTGCGATCGCGACCGAGTTCGGGCAAAATTGCGGCGAACGCGCGATTCGAACCGCCGGCGTGATGCAAACAGATGAGCGGCGTACGTTCATCGAAACCGCCCCCCGATGGGTAAGCGGTAGCGACATGCATTTGGCCATAGCGGCAGTCGGCGTAACTGCGACGCACGTTAACGGTGGCGGGCATGATGTTGGGAATCGCGCTGCGTTTCCTGACAGAAGTCACAGTGTCGTTGCTCCTGAGACCGTAGAGATAGGCCGACACTCTAGGGAAATAGCGCGCCGACAACCCTGAACCAAGTCTCAAGTTCAGCGTGATTCTATTGAACTGGATCGCAGGATGGAAAGGGGGCGAGAGTGTCGATTTTCTAAATCGACTGAGCACCTACCTTAGCTTTGATCTCCTCGCCCCGTATTTCGAAGTCTCGGGTTCCAAGTCTTCAGACTATTTTCGCTACCAAACATACTCCAACTGCAACCAGAGCTTGGTGGTATCGGTGGCAAATTTGTCGGCGTTGTAATCCGCATATTTCACGGCGGCGGTAAAGCGTTGCAGTTTGGCCTGCAACAGCAAATCCACTTCCGAACCGTAATTGATCGACAAGCGCTGCGATTCAAACTTGTGATAGCTCGCGACGGCCGATACGGTATCGAATGGTCCAACGCCTTTCTTGTTCCAACCCAGATTGACGTAACGATCGTCGATCCCATTGGCGGGAGTGGTGAGGAACTTGTCCGCCCAACCTTGAAATTTGTGAAGCGTCGCGAGCGGCGTCGTGAATCCTTTAACGCCGTTGCCATCTAAAATCTCGACGCCGACACCACCGCTGAACTGCCGAAATGTCGCCGTGAGTTCGCCAAAATAGTAATCGTCCGCAAAACTCAAGGGATTCGATCCATAGTCGCTCTGATGCGCGAACGCAGCGACATACGAAAGCTTCACCTTACCAATGGGATGTTGGCCGCTATAGCGCAACCCGTAAGTTGAAGTTGAATCCCCCGCTGCGGTTGCCACCCCGACGATGGGATCGAAATCGAGTAAGTAAGCATAGCCGGTGAATTTTCCCACGGGCGCTTGATACGATGCATTGGCCAAGAAGCCGTTGCCCTGGTACTCGCCCTGCGGCGAACTTTTTCCGAATACACGATTGACTCGATCCAGATACGTCGCATCGATGTTGAGATTTTTGACGCTCTTATTCACGACGCGAAGCGCATCGAACGTCTGCTCGTTCTGTCGCCAGCCGACATTACCGACGAAGCGTTGATCGTCGATATTGATTCGCTGCCGACCGAGCGTGATGGTCGTGCCGTCAATCGACGTGTTCGTCAATTGCAAACGATTGATCTCTTTATTTTTCGGATCGGCGACCACAGGGAACGCGGTCTTACCGTTCACGGTGCTGTTGAAGTCGCTCTTCCATAGTTCGACAAACTCGCCTTCCGCCAGCAAAGCGGTATTCCAAGCTTTGCCGGTCTCAAACCCGAGTCGCGCTCGTACGGTACCTGCTTCAGCGTTATTGACGATAGGCGCTTGGTCTACTTCCTCGTAGCGCAATCGCACATCGACGATCGGTTTCCATTCGCCGAACGCGCCACTGACCGGATTGGCGTGCGCGGCATTTGCAGACGCCATGATCAACGCACAGGCTGCCGTTAGTTTCAGACTCTTCTGCATCGCAATCGACATTGTGTTCTCCTCAGTGGTACTTGAATGGTACTTGTATGAATTCGAAATAACTTTCTACGCCGCTTGGCTTTTGCCGTGTGTGTCATGTTTTTGCAAAAATGCCAGCAATTCTTCGCGGTATCCGTAAAACTTCGGATGTTCGACCAGCGCCTTGCGCGTTCTTGGGCGCGGAAGTTCGACGTTCATGATCTTGCCGATGCGAGCGTGCGGTCCGTTGGTCATCATCACCACGCGATCGGCCAACAAGATTGCTTCGTCGACATCGTGCGTAACGCAGATAGCCGTCACCTGCGTACGCTTCCAGACTTCCATCAACACCTCTTGTAGCTCCCAACGCGTCAAGGCGTCGAGCATGCCGAACGGTTCATCCAGCAACAGCAATTTGGGACTCAAGGAAAATGCGCGCGCTAAACCCACTCGCTGCTTCATGCCATTGGAAAGCTCGCTGGCTTTCTTGTCGAGTGCGGCGGCCAAGCCGACTCGCGTTAGATAGTAGTCCACGATATCGCTGCGCTCGGCAACGCCGAGATGCGCATAGACTCGATTCACGCCTAACGCGACGTTCTCGCGGGCCGTTAGCCACGGCAACAGACTGGGAGCTTGAAACACGACACCGCGATCGGGTCCGGCGCCGACAATCTCGCGACCATCGAGCACGATGCCGCCATGGGTGATTTCGTTGAGGCCCGCCATCATCGAGAGCACGGTCGATTTTCCACAACCTGAGTGACCGATAAGCGAGATGAATTCGCCTTTGCGAATGTTGAGATTGAATCTATCCACCACAGTCAACGGTCCCGATGTCGTCGGGTAGATTTTGGTGACGTCGTAAAACTCCGCGTACTTATCGATATTGGCAGCCGGCCTTTCGGGAGACTGAGCACGAATGGTTTTCGGCGCTTTCTTCGCAGGAACTAACGGGACAACATCCTTGGGTAATTCTCTTTCATCATTGCTCACTACGACGTCCTTGCTTAGTGCCGTTAAGTATTGGGTGATCGCTGCTCGAAGTTGTCTAAACTCCTCGTTGTGATTGATGTCTTTGCGGTCGCGCGGTCGCGGTAAGTTCACTTTGAATTCTCGACCGAATGTGGCGTTCGGCCCTGGCGTTAAGGGAATAATTCGATCGGCTAATAGCAATGCCTCATCGACATCGTTAGTCACGAGAATTACCGTCACTGGTTTGTTGTTGGATGCAGGTTTATTGGATGTAGGCTTGTCCAATGTGAGGGGCTCCGGTTGCCGCCAAATCCTTTCTATTTCGTCCTGTAAATTCGCGCGCGTGAGCGCATCCAGCGCGCTTAACGGCTCATCGAGTAGCAGCACTTGCGGTTGCATCGCCAGTGCACGTGCGACTGCAACACGCTGTCGCATACCGCCGGAAAGCGCCACGGGACGTCGGTCTATTGCGTGCGAAAGACCAACCATCTCGACGTACTTGCGAGTGTGCGCGTTGCGCTCTTGCGCAGACAATCGTGGAAATACCGCATCCACAGCTAATGCCACATTGCCGTAAACACTTAGCCACGGCAGCAGCGAATAATTTTGAAAAACCACTCCGCGCTCGTGCCCGGAGCCAATGACGGGTTGACCTTTCAAGGTGACGGAACCGCTATCGGGCGCAATCAAGCCGGCGATGGTTGAAATGAGCGTGGTCTTGCCGCTGCCCGAAAATCCGACGATGGCGACGAACTCACCTTCCGCGACGCAGAGGTTGATGTCCTTGAGCACCTCGGTGCGCTCGCTTTCGGCACCATATCCCTTGCAAAGCCCTTTGATTTCTAGGAATGACATTGTGTTCACCGCTTGTCGCCGAAGCTAACCAAGCTTTGAATGGTCAGCATGATGCGATCGAGCACGAATCCGACAATGCCGATCGTGAACACCGCCACAAGAATTCTGGCCAAGGAGTCGGAACTACCGTTTTGAAACTCGTCCCAAATAAATTTTCCGAGCCCCGGATTCTGCGCCAACATTTCCGATGCAATCAGCACCATCCAGCCAACGCCGAGCGATAAACGCAAGCCCGTGAAGATCAGCGGCAAGGAGGAAGGCAACACCAGTTTAACCAGCTTGGTGGACCAACTGAGCTGCAACACCTTCGCAACGTTGAGCAGGTCTTTGTCGATCGACGACACGCCAAGCGTGGTGTTAATGATCGTCGGCCACAGCGAACACAGCGCCACCGTGATGGCCGAAATCAAAAACGATTTCGGAAACATCGGATCGGCGGATACATACAGCGCGCTCACGACCATGGTGACGATCGGCAACCAAGCAAGCGGCGACACCGGCTTAAATACTTGAATAAGCGGATTGAGTGCGGCGTTAAATGAAACGGACAATCCGCACAGTATTCCAAGCGGAATCGCCACCGCGCTGGCGATAATAAAACCGGCAAATACGGTCTTCAGGCTAGTGACGATCTGATCGATATAGGTCGGCTTACCGGTGTACTTGTGGATTGTGGTCTCTGCATTCGGATCTTCG
Source organism: Pseudomonadota bacterium (assembly GCA_043746555.1). GTDB lineage: Bacteria > Pseudomonadota > Gammaproteobacteria > Steroidobacterales > Steroidobacteraceae > CAZQYC01. Next base: position 25,583 of record JAYTQU010000067.1, read on the forward strand.
GCTAGTTTTTCGGCGTTGCGTTTAGCCTGCCGTTCGTAAAACGCCTGCGCTTTTTCGCGCTCGGCTTTGTGATCGGCCCATAACGCGCCTGACTGTTCCCACACCGCGACCGGCCCGGGAATTTTTCCGAGACTGGTTTCGATGCCGGCCGAGAATCGACTCCACCCAAACAGAAAGACTGCGATTGCCAGCAGCGGAACTCCAAGCAAGCGCCACAGATCGCGAACTTGCTTCTGCGGATGCTCGCCACGCGCCAAACGCAACATCGGCACGAGAAAGGCAAAACCAATCATCGTCAACACATTGAACAGCGGCTCGAGATTCCACTGCTTCTTCGTGGATTGCGGCGCCGGTCGCACTGCCGGCACGGAGGAAGTTTCCGCACCGCCTACTGGAACGCTCGAGGCTGTCTTCATGACTGAATTGCTGTTCATGTATTGTTCGCGCTACTTGCCAACAACGCTTGCGCCTTCAACTTTTTGCGCACCCTTTAATCCGATCACCAGCTTGTTGATGTAGTCGTTGGGCTTGCGGCCGTCGTATTCGATGCCGTCAATGAATTCATTCGTCGGCGCGCGATAGCCATCGCTGTTCCACGGAAAATCTTCCTTCTTCGCTTTGTGTTCGTCTACCAGCAACTTAGCCGCTTGCAGATAGATATCCGCGCGATAGACGTTCTTAGCAACATCGCGATACCACTGATCGCTCTTAGCGCCGGGAATCTGGCCCCAACGACGCATCTGCGTGAGATACCACACCGCATCGCTCGCAAAGGGATAGGTCGCGTAGTAACGAAAGAACACGTTGAAATCCGGCAGCGAACGTTTATCGCCGCGCTCGTATTCAAAGGTGCCGGTCATGCTGTTGGCAATGACGCGATAGTCGGCGCCCACGTACTCTGAACGCGCGAGAATCTGCGCCGCTTCCTTCCGATTGGCGTCGTTGTTCGCGTCCAACCAAATCGCCGCACGAATGAGCGCCTTAGTTAGAGCCAACAAAGTCTTCGGATTTTTCTCTGCCCATGCTTTGGTCACACCGAATACTTTTTCGGGATTGTTCTTCCACAATTCGTAGTCGGTGATGACGGGAACACCGACGCCTTTGAAGATTGCTTGTTGATTCCACGGCTCGCCGACGCAGTAGCCATTAATCGTTCCCGCTTCAAGTGTGGCCGGCATTTGCGGCGGTGGCGTCACCGACAACAACACGTCGGCTTTAATTTGTCCGCTGATGTCGGTCGGCGAGTAGTAGCCGGGATTCAATCCGCCGGCCGCCAACCAATAACGCAACTCGTAATTGTGCGTGGACACGGGGAACACCATGCCCATTTTGAAACGCTTGCCTTGGCCTTTGAATTCGTCAACCACCGGCTTGAGATAGTCGGCCTTGATCGGATGTATCGGCATGCCCTTCGCGTCCTTGGGTATCTTCGCCTTCATCATGGCCCACACTTCGTTCGATACGGTGATCGCATTGCCGTTGAGATCCATGCTGAACGGCGTGATGACTTCGGCTTTGGTACCGATACCGATCGTCGCGCCGAGCGGTTGGCCCGCCAACATGTGCGCGCCGTCCAACTGACCATCGATCACGCGATCCAACAGCACCTTCCAATTGGCTTGCGGCTCTAACGTCACATAGAGGCCTTCGTCTTCGAAGTAACCTTTCTCGTACGCGATAGCTAACGGCGCCATGTCCGTGAGTTTGATGAAGCCGAGTTTGAGTTGTTCTTTCTCAAGCTTCAGCGGTGCGGCAATTGCGATCTGATGGGTGCCCAGGATCGCGCACAGCGTGAGCCCTATCGCTAATATCTTTACGCCGCTAAACCGACCGACTTTCGAACGCATTATCAAGCTCCTCGCGACACGAATTCAAGAACAAGTACGCGAGAAGCATTGCAACGACTATGCCAGCAAACCGAAATCTGCATACCACAACGAAATGGTAGATATTGGTGCGCGCTTGCTGCCGATATGCAGCCCCGTAACCGCGCAACTTCCATGCGCGAGAGCGCTATGACTGTGCGGGATTCGATTCCGGGCTAAGCAAAGTCTGAAATCTAAGCAGTTCGGCGCTCAACGCATCAACGCTGGCGCGAAGTTCGTCTGCACTCATGCGGACCGATTTTTCTTCGAATTGTTGCGAAAGCTCGCAAATCCGTTTTGCGCCGATATTGCCGCTCGCGCCTTTGATTTTGTGCGCGCAGCGTGCAATCGCAACGTGATCCGAACGGCTGACTGCCGCACGCAGTTCTTTAAGCGCCTCTTGCATACTATCGATAAATGTCTTTACTAACTCGACGGCAAACCCTTTATCTCCCTCTGCAATCGACTCGACGCGTTGCCAGTCGAGCGGCACACATTCGTTCGAACCACTCTCGCTCAACTCACCTTCGTTGGAATCGTCATCGCGTCGCGCCGCTTCCGCCTCCACTGCTTCGCGCGCTTCATTGGCAAAACCAAAACGCTCAAGCACGTCACGCAGGCGTTCGACATCGAGCGGCTTGCCAAGGAAATCGTCCATGCCCGCATCCAAACAACGTTCCAACTGGCCCGGCAAAACATTGGCCGTGAGCGCGACAATCGACGTTCGTTTGCCGCCCCGTTCGTGCAAACGAATTTCGCGCGTGGCGGCAATGCCGTCCATAACAGGCATCTGCATATCCATCAACACGAGATCGAAGCGCTGCCCGCGAACCGCTTCGACGCATCGCACGCCGTCTTCGACGACTTGCACATGGCAACCCAACCTTTCCAAGTATTTTTGTGCGACTTTGCGATTGACCTCGTTATCTTCGGCGACCAACACGCGACCGCTGTATCGTCCTCCTTGAGTCGCATCCGACAAAAGACTGCGCGTCACCATCGGTTGACTGCGCATGTGCCATTCGCTTGCGTCACTGGAAAGCACTTGTTGCACGCAACGAATGAGTTCGCGCTGTCGCACCGGTTTCGCAAGATATGCGGCAAATCCGATTCCGGAGAAGCGCGAGCGATCGCCGACCGAATCCAATGACGACAGCAATATGAGCCGCGTGCTCGAAAGTTTTGAGTCGGCATTGACGATTTCGCCGAACATCGCGCCGTCCATGGTGGGCATTTGAAAATCGACCAACGCAGCTTCGAAGGGTTGTTGTTGCTCGACTCCGGCGCGCAGCGCATGCAACGCGGATGGCCCGTCGGCCGCCGATTCCACCACAAATCCAGCGCGCGTTAACTGCGTACCAAGCACATTTCGATTCGCTGCATTGTCGTCTATGACCAGCACTCGCCGACCGATACGGGAAAGATTGACCGCCGCGAATCGGCCGGTCGATTCGACCGGCTCAAGCGGCAACACGAACCAAAAGGCGGAGCCGATTCCCAAGCGGCTTTCCACGCCTACTTGGCCGCCCATGAGTTCGACTAGCTTTTTCACAATCGACAATCCCAATCCCGTACCGCCAAAGCGGCGTGTGGTCGAACTATCCGCCTGCACAAACGGTTGGAATATCGCGTTGACTTGTTCCTCCGACATGCCAACGCCGGTGTCGCGCACTTGAACTTGCACCAGCGATTTCCCTGCTTGCTGCGCGAGCACACAGACATCGATAACGATTTCGCCGTGAGGCGTGAACTTCACGGCATTCGACAAAAGATTCAGCAGACACTGTCGAATGCGCTGCGCATCGCCACGCACAAATTCCGGCACTTCTGGTCGCACGTCGAGTACCAGCTCGACATTCCGTGCGGCCGCTTGGAGCGCCATCAACGCGCACACGTCTTCGATTCCGGCGCACAAATCTATTTCAGTAATGTCGATCTCCAGCTTGCCTGCTTCGATCTTGGAGAAATCCAACACATCGTTAATCACGCGCAACAACGAGTCGGCGCTACTGCGAATGATGTTCGCGTACTCGCGTTGCGTCTGGTTGAGGTCTGTGTCGATAAGCAACTCGGTCATGCCGACGATGCCATTCATCGGCGTGCGAATCTCATGGCTCATGGTTGCCAAGAACGCGCTCTTCGCCTCATTCGCCGCTTCCGCGTCCGCGGTGGCGCGTAGCAATTGTTCGCGAGCCGCGCGCGCTTCGGTGACGTCTTGTAACGACCCCGATAACCGAATCGCGCGACCGTTGCGACCGAACTGGGCCGTAGCGCGACCGCGTATCCACAGCCATTCGCTATTCTTTTTGCGTAAACGATTCTCGATGTCGTACGGCGCTCGATGTTTAACGTGAGCAACGAATGCATCGTTGGTGCGTTGCACGTCGTCGGGATGCACGTGACCCATGATCTCAGACAGCTTGGGATTAAATTCCTCTTCTCGGTAGCCGAGCATCTTTTTCATGCGCGGCGAAAACCAGGTCGTGTCGTTGACGAGATCGTAGTCGAACAGACCGTCCTGGGCACCGTTAACCGCGCGGTCGAACTGCGCGCGCGCATCGCGCAACGCATCCTCGGCAAGCTTTTGCAAATGAATATCCTGGATTGCGCCGGATATGCGCACCGGTCGTTGTTCCGCATCGCGTTCCGCTGCTCCTTGCACGCGATACCAACGATATTCACCGCTTGCATTGTGCAGCCGCAATTGCAGATCGTACGAAGTGCCGTTGCGTAAATACTCTAAGTATGCCGTCTCGTTGCGGGCGCGATCGTCGGGGTGGGCGAGATCCAGCGCGGTGATTCGTAGTGCTTCGAACTCGCCGGGCGCATAGCCCATCAACGAACAAAAACTCGACGACACCCACGATTGGCCGGTAAGCAAATCGGTTTCCCAATGACCCTCGAAATTCGAAAGCGATGCGCGTTCAAGACGCCGCTCCGCGTCGCGCAGTTGTTCGGTTTGTCGTTTGAGTTCGTCGGCGGCTTCGACTTCGCGATTAATGTCCCAATCGACGCCAACGATACGGACTGCTCTGCCGCCATCGTAGTAAACGCGCGCGCGCAATTGAATGTGGCGCACCGTTCCATCGGCGAGCGCCGTACGATAGCGATGCGCCAACTGAGCGCCATCGCGTTTTTCCAATATGGCGTTGCGGAAAAACTCGGCGAAACTGTCGCGATCGTCTATATAGACGAAGTTGCGAATGAAATCCCCAGCGCGCAAGTGCGTGGCGGTTCCCAATCGTTGACCGAAGTCGCTGCCTTCGGCCGCATAAATCATATCGGCCACTAAATCCCATTCCCATATAGAAATGCCGGCATAGCGCGTAGCCAGGGTGAGCCGATCGAGCGCCGTTCGCATACGCGCATCGGCCGCTTCCACGCGCTTAAGCGCGCTGCGTAGCTGTTCGCTTTCTTCTCGCGCTTGGTCGGCGTGCGCCAATGCGAGCGCCTCGCCGCGAATGCGACGCTGCATCGTCAATCCGAAGATCACTGCGCCGACAACGAATGCGATTAACAACACACTGGTGAGTACGTAGGCGCGCGTTAGCCGCCTATTAATGGGCTGCGCGATCGGCGCCAATGGGTATTTCACTGCGACGACGCTGCCGTCTTTTAAGCGAGCGAAGTATCGTAATTCCGTCGGATGGTTATCCGGCCACAGCGTTTTCAAAATCGCGCCGTATGTGGTCGGCAGACGAGCAATGACATTGCGCTCGAAGTCGTCGGCATTGGCTAACGTAGCGTCATTAAAGACACGGACTTCGATATTTTTCAGCGCGCGCACCGGCTCTACGCCAACTCCGATGCCGACGCCAGCTCCGTGACCGCGTAGGTCGATGCCCGTGAGCAACGCTTGCACTTCGCGCGTCGCGTGGTCGAGCGTCACCTCCGCACTTCGCTCTCTCAGAATCCACAGAAGCAACAACGACAACGCCACCAAAATCGACGTTAACAGGATCAGCGTACGCCAGGAACGCGCGCTACCGAATCGACGCCAGCCGAATCGACGAAGCAAGCGCGAATCGCTTGCCTCCGTTGCAACCGGATCATTCATGATCGCGATTCACGATGACATGACTTGCCTGCATTGCGCGAAATCTGCACACTTTGTAATCCTTCTTTTGCATCGATCGAATTTCATGACATCCCTGGCGCAGATTTTAGCCTCTTTGGAATCTAAAAGTGACATCCATCGCACCATCGTCCAGCGCGCCATTGTCGATGAGGATTGGGCGCAGGGTCGCACGGTCTTTGGCGGGCTGATCGCGGCGCTCGCGAATGCAGCGATGCGCACCGGCATTCCTGCCGATCGACCGCTGCGCGCATTGCAAATCGTATACGTCGGGCCGAATAGCCCAGGCGCGATCGACTTCGCGCCGCAAGTGTTACGCGCGGGCAAAGCGGTCACGTTG
>JAYTQU010000068.1:0-4722 GCA_043746555.1 Pseudomonadota bacterium
TACACGATAAACCGATGCACGCGCTGGCCAGTCGCATCTGTTCGATGAACGAAGTGTTGCATTTGCCGCCGTGGATGAATTCGTGGATGGTCAGCGAAGCGCAGCGTTGCGGTATTGATGCAGCAGTGATCTTGGTGCCGCCCGACAATCGGCTCTCGCAATCGGGAACCAAATTAACGCAGCTCGCATTGCAAGAAGCGGGCATTCCGACCTTGATGATCGACGCCGACATGGTGGACGCCAAAGAGTGGAATCACGAACGCATGGTCGAGCATGCGGCAACTTTTTTGCGGGCGGTGGGACTGATATGAAAGCTGCCGTGCTCATAGCGTTTTGGACGTTCACGTTGCTCGGTTGTATGCGCACGCCTCAAGACGATATCACCGTATTAACGTACGGATCGCCGTACAGTCCATCGCATCCATTTAGTCGCGCGGATCGCAAGTGGATGACCTGGATCGAAACCAAATCGCATGGAAAGCTACGTATTCAGCCGTTTTGGTCCGGTTCGATATTGTCGTCGGAGCACTCGATGACCGAACTTCGTCACGGCGTGGTGGACATCGGACTCATCACGCCCATTTACGTTCGCGGCGGCGCGCATTTAATTCGCACGCAAGCTGGGTATTATGGCGGCGTCACCACTTTTGCACAACAAGTTGCACTGTATCGTTGCCTCGAATCCAGCGACACACAGTTTGCTAGTGAGCTCCACGGTCTCGTGGTACTTGCGGTTCAGGGCGGCAATCTTCCCGGCATCGTCACACGCAATAAACAAGTCACGTCTTTGGCCGATCTGAAGGGACTGCGATTACGCGCGCCATCCGAATTATTGAGCGTATTGAAATTCTTGGGCGCCGACCCCGTCGATATGCCGATGGGAGACGTCTACTCGGCCTTGGCCAAAGGCGTTCTCGATGGCGTCATCGCGCCGGCCGATACGCTCAAGTCGCTGCATTTCGCCGAAGTGGCGCATTATTTTAATACCATTACGATTCCGCGGGGCGCGTATCCCGGGCGCGCCATGGGAATGCAACGTTGGAATGCACTGACTCGCGAGCAGCAAGCTCTGCTGCGTGAAAGCGGCGCAGTGTGGGAACAGGCGCTTGATGATGAATTGAGTAAAGCAGAACACGCCGGCGTAACTGCCGGGCATGAACGGCATATGCAGTTCACCGATTTTCCGCCCGATCAGTTTCAACATTTTTTGGACATCTACAATCGCTTTGCCGAACGAGGCGCGGAGCAATTGCAAGGCTTTGGCATCGACGGCATGACGCCCTTTCGACTTGCACGTCGCATCGCGGCGGACGCGGCGTCAACCCACTCGATCTCGTGCACCGGAGAACATTGATGGCAGGCGCATTGGATGGAATGTTGGTGGTGGATTTTAGTCACGTGATGGCGGGGCCGTTTGCGTCGCATCTACTCCGACTCATGGGCGCGGAGGTCATCAAGATCGAATCGCCGGATGGTGGCGACGCCATGCGCAACTACGGCTCAGACCGCCGCTACGATGGTATGTCGCCCGCGTTCATCGGCGTGAATGCCGGAAAGAAATCTTTGACTCTCAATTTGAAAGAGCCGCTTGCCGCCGAAGCCGCTCGCCGATTGATCGCACGTGCCGATATCGTCTTGGAAAATTTTCGACCCGGCGTGATGGCGCGATTGAGATTGGATTACGACAGCGTGCGCGCATTGCAGCCGCGCATGATTTACTGCTCCATTTCGGGCTACGGTCAACAAGGACCGCGCCGCGATTGGCCGGCCATCGACAATATTGTACAAGCAACCAGCGGCATGATGGCGTTGAGCGGTGAAAGTGGCGATGCACCGATGCGCGTTGGTTTTCCTGTTGTCGACACACTCACCGGTCAAACTGCTGCGCTGGCGATTCTCACTGCACTACTGCGACGCGAACGCACGGGCGAAGGTGAATACATCGATGTCGCAATGTTCGATGCCAGCCTCGCGTTCATGACCTCGGCTGTCGTGCCGTTTCTGGTCACAGGAAAATCTCTCGAACGCACCGGCAACGTGGGTTACAGCGGTCAACCGACTTCTGCCGTGTTTGTCGCAGGCGATGGGCGAAGCATTTCACTCGGCGTGGTTCAGCAAGCGCAATTCGATGCACTCGCTCAAAAACTTAATCGCATTGAGTGGCTGCAAGATCCGCGTTACGCGACTTCAGATTTGCGACGACAACACAGTAAAGAGTTACAAGCGGATCTCGCCGCGGTTTTTCAGACTGCAACCGCGCTGGAATGGGAATCGCGTTTGAGCAATGCCGGCATTCCTTGCGGCATGGTGCGCGATGTGGGCGAAGCCATATCGCTCAAGGGATTGGACGAGCGCAAACTCAAACTACCGCTGACGATTCCATCGCTGTCCGGCCAACAAGATGTTGCCATCGTCAACGCCGGTTTTCTATTCGGCCAAGATGCTCCGCATGTCAACGCTCCACCGCCCCTACACGGCGAACACACTGATTCGATTCTTGCCTCACTTGGGTACAACGACGCCGAGCGAGTCGCAATTCTTGCCGCCAACAAGCCATAAAGGAGATTCACTATGAACTCTCGATTACTCGCGTTCTTGCTTCTAATAACACTCAGCACTTTCGCAGCAACCTCAAAGTCTGCCGACGCGCCGCGAATTTCGGAACCCGGAAAATACGCCGGCTATTCGCCGGTGCGCTTCGATGGCTATAAATTAACTTCTCAATACGTGGCCGTTCGCGACGGCACTCGTTTGGCCGTCGATCTCTTTCGACCGACGTCCAACGGCGTTATCGTCGAGGAAAAACTCCCGGTGTTATGGATGCACACACCCTACAATCGTCGCAATTATCGCGACGGACTCACGGCGGCAAATTATCCCGGCAAGGCGCTGCAACTTGTGAAGTACGGATATGTCGTCGCTGTCGTCGACTATCGCGGACTGTATGCATCGTTCGGTCACAATGCGGGGTTCAATCGCGGCGAGTGGCAAGATGCGGCGCGCATGGATGCGTACGACATCACCGAGTGGCTCGCCAAGCAATCGTGGAGCACTGGCAAGATCGGCATGTGGGGTTGTTCGGCAACCGGCGGCAGTCAGATGCAAGCCTTGTCAACCGCGCCGTCGAATTTGAAAGCAATCTTTCCAATGAGCTGCGAGTGGGATGTGTATGCATTTGTGGCCGGCGGCGGAATGACACCGCCGGCTGGAGTGCCCACGCAAATCATGCGCGGCGGCGCACGCGAGGCGCGAGATCGCACAGCGGTTGCGGTAGATGAGAACAACAAGGACGAACTGGTGGAGGCGATTGCCGAACACAAAGACAACATTGAAACTTCCGGCTTCACGCCATATCGCGATAGCGCCGCGGAGAACTTCAACAATCAATGGTGGCTCAAGAGTAGTCCGCATACTTATGCGAACACGATCAATCGTTCCGGGATCGCAGTGTATGCGGCGGCAAACTGGAATGAAGGCGCAACCGGCTACGGTGCGGCATTCATCTACAACAATCTCCGGCTACCGAAGAAGCTGATTTTAGGACCCGCGACTCATTGCGATTGGACTACCGTATTAAAAGACACAGGCTTCGACATCATCGTCGAAGAACATCGATTCTTCGATCATTGGCTCAAGGGAATTGACAACGGCGTGATGAAGGAAAATGCCGTGACGTACTTCACCTACAACGAAGCGCCCGGCAAAGAATGGAAAACCTCGCCAACCTGGCCACTGCGCAACGAACACCGCACGAAGTTTTTTCTCAGTCCATCGTCTCTCTCGACTAACAAACCGAATGCAGTCGACTCGGGCACCACGGCGACGGTCGATTACGCCGTCACCGACGCAACTTTCTGGAACACGGGGCTAAGTTTCATGACCGGCCGGTTAAGCGCCGATACCGAAGTGACAGGCCACAGCACATTGACCCTGTGGCTGCAAAGCACGGCAAACGATGCGGATGTGATTGCACGGCTTGACGACGTGGCGCCCGACGGGAGTCATCGTTACTTGAGCGTGGAAGGTCGACTGCGCGCGTCGCTGCGCGCCACCGCGAAACCGCCGTACAACAATCTAGGGTTGCCGTGGCATCCGTTTACAAAGTCCTCAAGCCAGCCGTTGAAACCGGGAGAGCCTGTGCAGATGAGCTTCGATCTCTTCGCCACATCGTATGTGTTCAAGGCCGGTCATCGCATTCGTCTGACGCTGCAATTTGCCGATGCGCGCGCAACACCCAAGATCGAGCCGGCGCCGCGAGTAACGGTGATGCACAACGCGAAGATGCCTTCGGCGTTGACGCTGCCGATCATTCCGCGTTAATCGATCACTGAATGACCGTCAGCTCATCAACTATCTCCGGCGTAACAAAGCACAGCGCTGGGGGGCGATATGATGGATCGCTCTTCCAACGTTCGATTACGCTGGCGTGGATAAGGATCGGTCGCAGTGGGATGACGCGGTGATTTGGCCAATAGCTTGAATGGCGGATTGGTCCGAGGCGTGTGAATCGGCGGCGGCGTTGGCAATGGCGGCATTGACGGTGACAACGTATCGAATCGCACGCCAACCCCATCGAGAGCGGAATTTCCGGTTGGTTCTTGCAGTCAATTACATATGTCGTCGCAGTAGTGTCCGGTTAAATTGAATCGTATCAGCGGCGAAGCCAGTAATGGGGCGGGTTTCGCGAGCTAAATTGTTGTCCACGATTTGAATTTCTCGCCA
>JAYTQU010000069.1:0-5257 GCA_043746555.1 Pseudomonadota bacterium
GGCGGTCTACACGAATGTAGTGCCACTCGGAAAGTTTTGAAGGCGTAAGTGGCTGAATGGGAAAGGTGTTTTATTTTGGATGTTAAGAATGGGTTAAGCCGTCGACTTCAAGAAGCAAAACACAGCAGCCACGACTGCGCCAAGAAATAATCGATTTTTCATGATATCGAACTCCTCGATGTTGATGACCAGTGAAACACTAGAAGGCTCAGGAATACGACGGCGCTATTTCGACACTGGATTTATCTCGATATCGAGCCCGTCATCGGCGTTTGAATGGTTAACTACAACGCACCCAATGCCTTACTGAGTTCGTATTGCGCCTTGTTGTAATCGACGATCACGCTTAGATAGTCGGCCCGCGCGCGAACCAATTCCTGTTGTGCTTGTAGGTCTTCCAGCACAACGCCCACACCCAACTGTTTACGCTCGCGAGTGAGACGCAGCGTTTCGGCGGCGGCCGTCAAGCTATTGCGGCTAGAGCTAATTTGTTGCGATAGCGATTTGACGCGCGAGTAACTGTCCACCACTTGCCGCTTGATGGTGTCGATGGTTTTGTCGACGTTCAACTCGGAGACGTGCAGCCGCGCGTTGCTTGCTTTGATGCGAGTGAAGTCGAAGAGTCCGCCGGGACCCAAGCGCCAACTGACGCCAAAGAAGTAGTCTTTCGATCCCGCATAGTTACCGCTGGCGTTGTCGCGTCCACCGCCGAATTCACCTAAAAACGCTTGCACGCCGATTGATGGAATCAACGGTCCATACGTTGTGCTGTTCTTTGATTCGCGCGCAGCGGCGGCCAGCGCCTGGCCCTGTTTCAACTCGGGGCTTGCCTTGATTGCCTTGGTGAGCAGAGAGTCGAGCGTTGCATTGGCGTCGATCATGGAGAGAGGCACTAACTCGTTACTCTGAGGAACCAACTCGACACTAGGGTCTAAGTGCAGTTGCTGCGCTAAACGAGCGGCCGCCGAGCGCTGTTGTTGCTGTACTTGCACCAGGTTCGAACGAAAGCGTTCGGTCTGCGTTTGAACGCGCAGTTCATCGCCTTTAAACGCAACACCCGCACCAACGGCGTTGCTGATTTGTTGTTGATAGGTTTCAGAGGTCTTCAACGCTTCTTGATTCACGTCGACCAGCGCTTGTGCTTTCAACAAATCGAAATAGCCACTCGCTGCGGCGAGACTCGAATCCTGTTCTTGCGCCGACAAACCTGCTGTCGTTGCATTGATCGTTTGCTTTGCGGCCAGCGTCGAGTACAGCGCGTCGCCGATGTCTACTTGCGCATTGATCGTGGGTCCGTAGGCGGTCGATTGTTTATCGACATCGACCAACGTTCCGTCAATGGCTTGCGTGCGGCCTTCGTGACGACGAAAGCTCACTCCTGCCGATATCCACGGCAAGAACTTCGCGATGGCAGCACTATGATTGGCTTTCGCTTCATCGAGACGCGCGCGGGCGATTTGCACATCCAAATTTTGCGCTTTTGCCAATTGCAACGCCGTGGGCAAATCGATGCGATAGGGGTGGTCCGCGTTCTGCGCCGACGCCAACGAAATGACGAGCGAGAGACTTAAGAGCCCACACTGTCGCGAACGCATTACTTAGTCTCCGCAATCTGCACGGCTTGACCATCGCTCAAGGTGCGCTTGCCAACGAGAATCACAGCGTCGTTCGCAGTGATGCCTTCCATCACTTCCACTTTTACACCGTCGTTGAAACCGACTTTGACCGGACGCTTTTTCGCAACGCCATCCGCTGCCACGAAAGCGAACGCGTTGGCTTTTTCCATCACCAGCGCTGCGACCGGGATCAACAGCACCGCGTCATGGTGCTCAATGCCAATCTGCATTGAGGCATACATGCCGGGCCGCAATTCCAATTTTGGATTCGGCAGTTCTACTTCGGCGAGCATGGTTCGGCTGCCATCGTCGAGGGCGTAAGCGTAGCGCGTAATCGTGCCAGCAAAATTGCGGCCTGCTAAACCTTCGACGTTGAGACGCACTGGCAATCCTTTATTGACCAGCGATGCTTCAGCGGCAGGCACGGCGACTTGCGCACGCACACTCGTGAAATTCATCAACGTCACAATCGCCGCGCTTTGCGCGGTGCTACCCGACGTGGCGGCGGGAATGAATGCGCCGAGATCAACATAGCGTTTGGTAATCACGCCGGGGAAAGGCGCAGTGATGTTGGCGTACGCAAGCAGCGTTTGATTGCGGTCGACATTCGCCTGCGCAACATCGAACTTGCCCTTCGCGCGATCCAACTCCACCGGCATCACTAAGTCTGGTGATCGCTGATACGCTTGTTGTAGCCGATCATATTCTGCTTTCGCCGCGGTTGCTTCGGCACGATAGCGCGTGAGATCGGCACTTAGTTCCGGCGCTTCAATTTCCGCAATCAATGCGCCGCTCTTAACCGAGTCGCCTTTATCGACTTTGATAGCTTTGAGATATCCCGGAACTTTCGCGTACAACGTGGCTTCCTGTAATGCGTGAATCGTGCCCGGCAACGTTACGACGCGATCAACGCCGCCACGCGACGGATGCGTGACCTCAACCAATGTTGGAGCGGCCGTACTTTTGCCGGTATCTGCTTGCGCCACGATAGACGCTGTCGCAATCACCGTGAACACCAACGTACCGACCACGGTTTTAGTGAAAATGTTTTTCATATTCTTTCAGCTGATTATTTCAATTGGGCGTCGATACGAAATGGTCGCTTTGTGGATCGCGCGGGTCGAGTGAGCGCGAGCGCGTACTGGCTCTATCACGCACGATGGCGAACACCGCAGGCAAGACCCACAGTGTTGCCAGCGTCGCGCCGATCAATCCACCGATGACGGCGCGACCGAGCGGTGCGGTTTGATCGCCGGTTTCGCCCAAGCCCAATGCCATCGGCGACATGCCGGCAATCATCGCGAGACTGGTCATCAAGATCGGACGCAATCGGCTCTGCGCACCATCAATCGCTGCATCGGCCGCATTGAGTCCAGCGATGCGACTGCGTTCGGCAAACGTGACGAGCAAGATCGCATTAGCTACAGCGACGCCGATCGCCATGATGGCACCGATGAACGATTGCACATTGAGCGTCGTCCCCGTGGTCCACAACACCAGTACTACACCTGCGATCACGGCCGGTACCGACGAGATCACGACCAATGCCAAACGCAACGATTGAAAATTCGCCGCGAGCAATAGAAATATGACGACCACGGCGAGCAGCAATCCCGATTGCAATCCGCCGAGCATTTGATTCATTGGCGTCACTTGTCCTCGAATAGTCACGCTAAGTCCGGGCGGTGGATCGCCCGCATCGCTAACGGCTTGCGCAACTTGTTTTGCCACATGCCCCAAGTCGCTGCCTTCGATATTGGCAGTCAACGACACCAGGCGTTGCGAGTTATAGCGTTCGTACTGTCCGACGGCCGTGCTGCCGGTAACCTCCGCCACGGAACGCAGCAAGATAGAACTGTTGCCGCGATTCAATACGGGAATGTTCTTGATCTCCTCCAGCGAATTCATTTGCGCCTTTGGAATCTGCACTTGCACTTGATAGGCAATCCCGCTCCCCGAATCAGCCCAAAAAATAGGCGTAGTGAAGCGGCTGGATGAAGTGGCTACTGCTAATGATCGCGCCAAGTCGGCCATCTTCACACCCATCAACCCGGCGCGTTCGCGATCAACGTCGACACGCACAGTGGGATAATCCAGCGTTTGGCCTAATTGCAAATCACGCAGCGCTGTGACGGTGGCGAGCTTCTCGCGAATTTTTTCGGCGAAGTCTCGATCCGCCATCAAATTCGCGCCGCTCACGGCCACTTCGATGGGTGTGTTTGCGCCAAAACTCATGACACGACTGATGATGTCGCTTGGCTCGAAAGAGAATTTGATGTCCGGCAATTCTCGCGCAAATCGTTCGCGCAGTTTTTCGCGCAGTTTCACCATATCGACTTTCGCGACGTCTTTCAATTGCACTTGCAGCACGCCTTCTTCCGGACCGCCGTTCCATTGGTAGATGAGATTGATCGGATATGTTGGCGCATGCACGCCCACGAAGGCCAAGGTGATCGCGACATTATCTGCACCCGCGGCTTCTTTGATTAAATCCAGCACGTGTAGTGCCGTGACTTCCGTGTTTTCGACTTTCGTGCCGGCCGGTCCGCGAATGCGCAATTGCAATTGACCCGAATCGGAACGGGGAAAGATTTCCGTGCCCAAGCGTCCGCCCACCACGATCACAATGAGCGCGGTAGCGACCAAATATCCGGCGAGTGTGATCCACCGTAAACGCAGCGATTGCAACACGGTGCGCTGGTAGCGCACTCTGATTTTATCAAAGGGCGTGGGAATGCGTTCCTCAGTATCGATCTCTTCTTGTCGATGACTACGAATGATCCACGTAGACATCACCGGCACGAACATGTTGGCGAACAGAAATGCAGCCGCCATGGAAAACCCCACGGCCAATGCCAACGGCGCGAACAATGCTTTACCGGCACCTTCCATAAAGAAAGACGGAATAAACACTGCCAACACGCACAACATCGAAATGAATAACGGCAGCGCCACTTCGCGGACGGCGTCTGCGACCGCAAGCGCCACAGGCTTATGCTTGGCTAAGTGCGTATGAATATTTTCCATCGCGACCGTGGACATATCGACCAAGATACCGACTGCCAACGCGAGACCACCCAAGGTCATCAGGTTAATTGTTTGGCCCGTGAGCCACAGTGCGAGCGTTGCGCCGAGCAACGACAACGGAATATTGACGACAACGATCAAAGAACTGCGCCAGTCACGCAAGAACAACAGCACCATCAAACCCGCCAGCACTGCGCCGAGCGCACCTTCCATCGTCAAACTTGCAATGGCGCGCGTGACGAACGGTGATTGATCGAACTCGTAACTGACTTTCACGCCTTCTGGCACAGCAGCTTGAAACTTCGGTAAGTTTTCTTTGACGAGCGCAACGACGGTGAGAGTCGACGCATCGGCGCGTTTCGTGACGGGGATGTACACCGTGCGACGGCCATTGATATCTGCGTAACTGGTCACGATGTCGGAGGTATCGGCGACGCTAGCGACGTCGCGCACGAAGACTGCCGGATAGGTACCGGGTTTGATCGGCACGGCTTCGAGGTCTTTGATGTTCTGCACCACCGAGTTGATCGGTACCATCGGATACAAATCGCCGATGGTGGCGTTGCCCGATGGGCTAATGACATTGGCTGACGCAATCGCCGCCACGACGTCGT
>JAYTQU010000070.1:0-6621 GCA_043746555.1 Pseudomonadota bacterium
CGCAACTCGACCCGGCACGCTTCGTCCGTATCCACCGATCCTTCATTCTCAACATCGACCGCCTCGCGCGTTTAGAGCTTTACTCCAAAGATAGCTGGCTCGCGATTCTCACCAACGGCAAACAACTTCCGGTCTCGCGCACGGGACATGCGCGATTAAAGGAATTGATAGGCTAATTCCCAATCGTTCTCTGCAAAAACCCCACAGCCGTCTTGAGATGTTCGCCTTCGTAGAACACCGCGCCGGCGTGTCCTGCGCCGTGAACGACGTGGAAGTGAACGTCGAGTCCGAGTTTTTCGTATGCGCCCTGTAGTTCATGCGCTTGGTTGATCGGCATTTGCGGGTCTCGATCGCCGTGAAGTAATAGCAGTGGCGGATCGGCGCGATCGACGAAGAAAACCGGGCTCGCAAGTTTTGCCAATTCGGGAACTGCGTCCGGTTGTCCGCCCAACAATTTATCGAGCGCCGGTTTGCGAACGTTTAATCCGAATGGTGTGGATTGCGCGAGGATAGTCGTTAAGTCGCTCGCGCCGAAGTAATCCAGTATTGCTTGCACGTTCGATGATTCATTTAAATACTCGCCTTCGGTTCCCTCGAATTCTTTCTCGCCATTGGTAACGCCAACCAAAGCCGCCAAGTGTCCGCCGGACGATGCGCCCGCAATGGCGATGCGGTCCGTTCGATATCCATACTCTCGCGCCTTCGCGCGCAGAAAACGAATGCCCGCCTTGATGTCGTACACCTGTGCGGGAAAGCGCGCATCGGTAGACTGGCGAAAATCCAGACTCGCCAACGCAAATCCATTGTCGACGAGCGCTTTCGGATATTGTTTCTTGTCGTACAAATACCAAGCGCCGCCATGCACCCACACGACAAGCGATGGCGCTTTGTTGCCCGTGGGCATGTACAGATCGAGCGCCAGTGGTTTGCCGTCGACCGTGGCGTAAACGACGTCTTTAAATTCACGCGCAGTTTGCGCCGATAGCGCCGTCGGAACGGCAAGCACGGCGCTCGCAAATAGAAGCACAATTCCAGTCTTGGCTGGTCGGCTTTCTTGTTTTCTGTTTGGCATGGCGTGTTATCACTAGACGACAGTTTCTAAGTATCGGCCGTTGACCTGATCTCAGCGCAAAAGAATTGTTTGCCGGTCACTGCTCGCGTGCTTTGCCGGTTAATACCTGCGTCCGCTTGCGCCGTTTCACCGGTTCCAACACGCGATAACCGGCGGCCGAGCGCCATTCGCCGGTTCCCACTTTTAACTTCGGTCCGATGAGCGCACCATTGCAGCAAGTCGCGCCGAGCGATTTGTTTCGGCGATTCATCTCGATGAGGGTTACGGCGATGGCAAAATTCAATGAACCACTGCGGCGTTCGCGCTCCAATCGCATGATCGGCGGTGTAGTCGCGGGCCTGGCAAACTACTTCGGCCTCGACGTGACCCTGGCCCGTGTAATTTATGTAGTAGGTTCGATCTGTTCCGCCGCGTTTCCTGGAATTCTCGTGTACTTAATTCTATGGATCGTGATCCCTGAAGAGGAGTACCAAAACTCCTAGGGCAATAGATCGTAGAGCCTATCTTGATATCCTCATTTCGAGATCTAAAACTCCCATGAAAGAGCGAGCGAACGGCTCCGCTGGATAGATGCGAGCAGCGCAACTAACCGACAATTCCTTTGGCTCGCAAACGTGTTAGCTCTTCTTCTTTGACACCCAACCTCTCGCGCAGAACATCATTTGTGTGCTGACCCAGCGTCGGTGGCGCGAATTTACACTGCGGTGGCGTGACCGACATTTTGATTGGACTCGCCACCAACGGCACCGTGCCGGAGAGTGGATGCGGAACTTCCATTTTCATTGCGCGCGCTTGAACCTGCGGATGCGCAAAAACTTGTTCGATGTCATTGATGCCGCCCACCGGGACGCCGGCCGGTTCAAGCGCCGCGATCCAATCATTCACGTTGCGTTTGCGAAATACATCGGCGAGCAGCGGGATCAGCACTTCGCGATTGCGCACCCGATCGGCATTCTTCGTAAAGCGCGCGTCCTCGTGCAAACGAACGCCGGCTGCAATGCAACACTTCACGAATTGTGCATCGTTGCCCACGGCGATGACGAACTGCCCATCGGCCGCCTCGAATACCTGATACGGGACGATGTTCGCATGCGCGTTGCCTTGGCGCTGCGGCACTTTTCCCGATACCAAATAGTTCATGTTCATATTCGCGATCATGGCGACTTGCGTGTCGAGCAACGCCATATCGATGTGTTGGCCCTGCCCGGACTGCGCGCGATAAGCAAGCGCCGCAAGAATCGCGACCGTTGCATACATGCCGGTTGAGAGATCTGCTACGGCAACGCCGACTTTCTGCGGACCGCCGCCGGGTAAATCGTCACGCTCGCCGGTAATGCTCATTAACCCGCCAATGCCTTGAATAATAAAATCGTATCCGGGTATATGACTCATCGGTCCGGATTGTCCGAAGCCCGTGATCGAGCAGTAAATCAACCCGGGATTGTTTTGTTTCAATCGCTCGTAGCCCAAGCCATAGCGTTCGAGATCGCCGGCCTTGTAATTCTCGATGAGCACATCGGACTGTGCAGCGAGTTTTCGAATCAACTCCTGACCTTCGGGCTTCGAGATGTCGACGGCAACGGATCGCTTTCCCCGATTTGCCGACAAGTAATAGGCAGACTCGGTGGTATCGTTGCCTTGCGCGTCTTTTAGATAAGGCGGTCCCCAACCTCGCGTATCGTCGCCGGTACCGGGGCGCTCAATTTTAATTACCTCAGCGCCGAGATCGGCAAGTATCTGACCGCACCACGGACCCGCGAGCACTCGGCTCATGTCGAGGACGCGAAGATGTGAGAGAGCTTGGGGAGATGAATTTGTATACATGAGCGAACTTTAGCGGCAACTGTTGCTTGCGGATTCTAGTCGAGACACGAGACCCAGGGGACGAATTGAAAGGAAGTCTTGCGCGTCTCACGTCTTGTGCTTCGTGTCTCGTCCTTTCGCAAATTCGATAAACCAATCCATCGACTGTGGATTTGCCATCGAATCGAGATTGACGGATTTTTCTATCGGGTATCCCAGTAATATTTTTTTGACCGGTACTTCGAGTTTCTTGCCGGATAACGTGCGCGGCACATGCGCGACGGCGAACGCTTCATTCGGCACGTGGCGCGCAGAGAGCTTGATGCGAATCGCATCGAGCAACCGCTTGCGTAATTCCTGCGGCACGCCGGTTTCGGTCGACGCGGGATTTAATTTGTGCGAAGCGCGTCCCGCCTCCATTGCATTTACGACGCCGCCATCGCGCAACACCACGAACAAGGCCAGGTAGGATTCCTTGCCGAGATATTCAAGATCGACGACCAGCGAATCGCTGACCTCGGGAAACTTTTCGACAATGCGGTACAACTCGCTCGTGCCCATGCGAATACCGTAGCGGTTGATCGTGGAGTCGGAGCGGCCAAAAATAACGCCGGTGACCGAATCGCAACGCTCGATCAGCTTCAGCCAATCGCCGTGTCGCCAAACACCCGGATACACGTCGAAGTAACTTTCGAAGTATCGTTTACCGTCCGTGTCTCCCCAAAAGTAAAGCGGCAGACTCGGTATCGGTAACGTCATCACGAGTTCGCCGACTTCGTTCATGACCGGCTTGCCGCCGTCGTTGAATGCAAACGTCGCGACACCAAGTTCGCGACACGTCATCTCGCCGGCGTAGACGGGCAATGTGGGACATGACGTTAGAAAACACGCGGCCGGATCGGTGCCGCCGGTAATGCATGCAAGCATCACATCGGGATGAACGTGTTCGTACACCCAACGAAAGCCTTCTTCGGTGAGCGGCGACCCCGTGCAGCCGACGGTTTTCAACGACGAGAGATCGAACTCTTTGCGCGGACTCAATCCCGCCTTGCTACACATCGTAATGAACGCGGGACTTGTACCGAACGAATTCGCTTGCTCGCGTTCGGCGAAACGCCACAAGGTTGTGAGATCGGGATAGCCTGGATTACCGTCGAATTGCAGAATGGTTGCGCCGTTAATCAAGCCGTTAACCAATGAGTTCCACATGATCCAGGTCGTCGACGTAAACCAAAACGCGCGATCGCCCGGCTTGCCATCGAGATGTAGTACGCCGGACTTCAGCGTTTCGAGAATCATGCCGCCGTGACAATGCACAATGGGTTTCGGCATGCCCGTTGTGCCGGAGGAATACACCACCCACAACGGATGCGAGAAAGGCAGCGCCGCAATCTTCAAGGGCGCAGGTTGTGCAACAGCATCGTTGAACGACACTACTTGAACAGCTCGTTGAACATCTCGATCGTCGAACGACAAGTCATCGAGTTGCGCACTCGCATCGAGATAGGGAACGAAGATGACGGCCCGCACCGTCGGCAATTGCTTGACCAATTCGCGCACGGTCTCGCGGCGATCGATGTCTTTGCCGCCGTAGCGATAGCCATCCACCGCAATCAATATCTTCGGTTCGATTTGCCTGAAGCGATCGAGCACACTCACCGGCCCCATGTCGGGCGAAGTGCAAGACCAAATCGCACCTTGGCTCACGGCGGCGAGAATCGCCATCGTCGCTTGCGGAATGTTCGGCATATAGGCGACGACTCGATCGCCGGGTTGCACGCCGAGGCGTTCCAGTGTCGCCGACAATGCAGCCACTTTGTCGGATAATTCACTCCACGAGACTTCCGCGCGCGATACGACTTCCGATTGAAAAATAATTGCCGGCTGGTTCGCTGCGCCGGATTGCTTCGCGTACGCGAGGGCATGCTCGGCATAGTTGAGTGTCGAACCTTCGAACCACTTCGCACCCGGCATGGTGCGGCGGTCGAGCACTTGTTTGTACGGTGCGTGCGATATAACGCCGCCGAATTGCCAAACAGATTCGTAGAACGCTTCGATCTCGTCGATCGACCAGCGCCACAGCGATTCGTAGTCTTCGAACTCTAAGCCGCGATGTTTCTTAAGCCACGCTAGATAGCGCGTGATGGCGGCGTCGGCAATGCGTTCGGCGGAAGGTCGCCACAACGGCAGTGGTTGATCGTTTTGCATAGGTTGTGCGGGCAGCGCGCAATCGGGCGCGGCGCACATGCTAACCCGATAGCAGGGTTCCACGCTCGTTTTGCGACTAGGGACTTTAAGGCGACGTCGAGTTGAATTAACCCTCTCGACGTTAACGCAGCTGTCTTCGTTTCGCGTCGCGACAATATCACCTTCGCGATAATCCCTTAAATGCATTATTGGTAAACATTGAAATCTCACTACGCGGCGAATTCGAACGCCAACGGGATGCGTCGCGTTGACGGCCACGAAGATGCCGAACGAAATTTTAGACGCAGATGGCAGTGCGAGCATCATTTTTCATGAGCTTTCGGAGACCGTGTCCGATCCGGATTTGAACGCGTGGTATGACCGACGGGAAATGACAATGGCGACAAATGCGCATGGACATTCGGCACAACCTACACCGCATTCGGCGGAAAGACGGCAAACGTTGGATTGGGAGCGCGCGATTTTCTATCGTCGTGACGTCGGTTGTTGTTGCGACAATGACGTTTGCCGCAGCGACTGGCGCGGTTGATGCCGTTCCCTTCGGGAAGGGTATCGACGTGTTGACGTTTCACATCCAACGCATGACGACGCTTGAAGACGCTTTGCACAAAGCGGTGAACGATCGAGACTCAAAACAACTCGATAAGATGTTGTCGCCGTTTTTTGAAATCCGTCGCGCTGGTGGCGTTGTCGTTCAGCGCGATGCCTGGCTCCGAGAAGGCATGAAGTCCGGTGGACAACTCTACGAGCTGCGTATGACGTGCAGAACAGCGTCATTGCCATTTTCGCCCTGGCCGCGCCTGGACACCCGGACCGGTTCATCGTCGACGTCTGAATGCACCAACAGAACGAATGGCGTTTGCGCGTTCGCTTCGAGGCGACCCAAGCCCAGTGATGAGCCCGTCGAGAATCAATTGCCGGTGCGTTAACCGCGCCCGCGATCGTTCTTAGAAATTATTTCCGTCCGAGTTGTGGAACGCCCGCGCCGGCAACCCCGAGTTCTTTAGCGGGCCGTTCGCTTTCGTGAACCCACGGTAATCGGCTGCGTCGTATTTCGCCGGGTTCAACGATGCGCAGATCTTCCGCTTTCATTTCCCGTGTGCGGTCGTGCTCCGCAAACGGATCGTCGCTGTTCGGCCACTGCCACACGCTGTTGCCGCGTTCGTCGAAAATTATGCGGCCGTTGCGCGGCACGAGCCACACGTCGGACGCGTCCAGAATATCTTCGGCGGTTGATTTTTTGGCGGTCATACAAGCTCCTGGTTGGAACCGTATCGGCGTTTACACGAGCTACTTAACGAAATCACGACGACTACTCGTCGATTTCTCGGCTTGAGTCTCACTGGCGCGCGATGGGGGCGAGTGATGGGCGCGCGATGGGGCGCGCGATTAGGGAATCGTCGATGAGCCAATGAATACGGCTCGACGATTTGCATCGCCGAGCCGTGCGAGTTGCGCAATCAGTCGTCTAAAGATCAGTGCGCGAGCGCCGCCGAGCGTTCAGGGATCGTCCCAGTAGCGATAGTCCCAGCAGCCGT
>JAYTQU010000071.1:0-13866 GCA_043746555.1 Pseudomonadota bacterium
AGTCGATACGTCGCGAACAATGTCTTGTAAGATTGCGACTCATTCCCGTTCACTTCAAAGCCGGTTCGACTAGAAACATCATGTATTTGTCCGCTTATCCGCTTGTCTCGCTGCGCGATGCGCCTGCCGACGCCGAGGTTGTCAGTCACCAACTTATGCTGCGCGCCGGACTCATTCGCCGTCTCGCGAGCGGAATGTATACCTGGATGCCGATGGGCCTGCGCGTCCTGAAAAAGGCCGAGCAAATCGTGCGTGAAGAAATGAATCGAGCCGGCGCATTGGAGTTACTGATGCCGACGGTGCAGCCCGCGGAACTATGGCAGGAATCCGGACGCTGGGAGCAATACGGGCCCGAGTTGCTGCGAATTAAAGATCGTCACGATCGCCTGTTCTGCTACGGACCGACGCACGAGGAAGTCATCACCGACATCGCGCGCCGCGAACTGCGCAGTTACAAGCAGTTGCCGGTCAACTTCTATCAGATTCAAATCAAATTTCGCGATGAAATTCGTCCGCGGTTCGGCGTGATGCGCGCCCGCGAATTTTTAATGAAAGACGCATATTCGTTTCATCTCGACCCGGAATCGATGCAAGCCGGTTACCAAAAGATGTACGACGCTTACACGCGCATCTTCACGCGCATGCAATTGAAATTTCGCGCGGTCGATGCGGATACCGGGTCCATCGGCGGCAGCAAGTCGCATGAGTTTCATGTGCTCGCCGACTCGGGCGAAGACGCCATCGCATTTTCCGACGGCGATCAATACGCCGCCAATTTGGAAATGGCCGTCGCCGTGCCGCCGACCACACCGCGCCCCGCTCCGTCCGGCGCGATGCAAACAGTCGCTACGCCGAATGCCAAAACCATTGCCGAGGTGGCCACGTTCTTAAAGATGCCGCCCGAGAGTTGTGTCAAAACCTTGCTGGTCGAAGGCACGGATGACAGCGTCGTCGCGTTGATTGTTCGCGGCGACCACGAACTCAATGCCGTAAAGGCGCAGAAGCTACCCGGCGTCGTGAATCCGCTCAAGCTCGCCGGGGCCGCGCAAATCGCCAACATCGACAGCGACGCGGGATTCATTGGGCCAGTTGGGTTGAAGTGCACGATATTCGCCGATCACTCCGCCGTCGCACTTGGTAACTTCATCTGCGGCGCGAATCAACGCGACCAACACTTGTGCAACGTCAATTGGGGTCGCGACCTGCCGGAACCGCAAGCCGTCGATATTCGCAACGTGGTGGCCGGCGATCCCAGCCCTTCGGGTCGGGGCACACTCGGCATCGCGCGCGGCATTGAAGTCGGCCACGTGTTTCAACTCGGTCAAAAATATAGTGCACCGATGCAAGCGACGGTCCTCGACGAACAAGGCAAATCCAGCGTGCTGTACATGGGTTGTTATGGTATCGGTGTGACGCGCGTCGTAGCGGCGGCGATCGAGCAGAATCACGATGAGCGCGGCATTATTTGGCCTGATCCGTTGGCACCGTTCACGGTGTCGTTGATTCCGATCAATATGCACAAGTCCGCTCGCGTACGCGAAACCGCCGACACACTTTATGCAGCGCTAACCGCAGCAGGCATCGACGTGGTCTGCGACGATCGCGACCAACGCCCCGGCGTGAAGTTTGCGGACGATGAATTACTCGGCATTCCGCATCGCTTCACCATCGGCGAGAAAGGGCTGGATCGCGGCATGCTGGAGTATCGATCACGGCGTGCGTCCGACAGCGTAGACGTACCTATCGACAATGCGCTCGCCTTTCTGCGCGAACAAATCGAGCGCAACGCACGCGGATAACCATGCGCGCCGTCATTGTCGCTTTTGCATTGTTCGTTTGCGCCCCCCTCGCAGTGCAAGCCAATCAACAACGCGATGCCGAACTGGAACCGCTGTTGCGTCAGGCGCTCAACACGAATGATGCTTGTTTTGAGGATCGCTTCGACCGCGAAGTGTTTTTCACGGCGATGGAATCCAAACTCCAGCGCTTCGTAAAAGACGACGCGGAACGCACCCTCATTTTGGAGCGCGTGCATTGCGAATCGCAGCGTCTCAAACTTCCGGCTGGACTTATATTGGCGGTGATCGAAGTGGAGAGTCGCTTCGACCGTTGGGCCGTATCGTCGACCGGCGCGGTGGGCCTCATGCAAGTCATGCCGTTTTGGCCAAAACAACTCGGCATGAGCAACGCGCAATTGGTGCGGATTCCGCAAAACATCCGCATGGGCTGCACGATATTGAAATTTTATTTGGACCGCGCTAAAGGCGATTACACCAAAGCCCTCGCGCGATATAACGGCAGTGTGAATCGCCGTGACTATCCCGACAAAGTTCTCACGCGGTTAGCGGATCGATGGCATTACCGATAGAACTTGGGAATGTCTAGCCAAACGATCTAGGCTAAACGGTCCAGGCTAAACTATTCAGGCTGTCACGAAGCGTTCTGCGAATTCGTCAATATCGGCGGTCGAAACGTCTATGACCTCCACTCGTTCAACATGGGCGGTCGGCGGCCCATGATCGAGCCAGGCGATTAACGTCGTCACGTTTTCTACGGTGCCGATTGCCAGTACTTCGACACGTCCGTCGGATAAATTTTTGGCGTAACCGCATATGCCTAGGCGTCGCGCTTGTTGCTGGGTGCTGGCGCGAAAGAAAACGCCCTGCACGCGACCCACGACCAGACAGCGTCTAGCTATTCGATTGGCAATCATTCGCGGAATTTAGTTTAAATCAGATCAAGGCTAGCGCGACGCGCAACAGTTTTTTCCCGATCTTTTCCCTGCAAGCCGCCCTGATTGTTAGCGGATCCGGCGGTTTGCATCGCGGCAACGGCTTTGTTTCGCGCGGCTATCGCATCTCGCTTGGCGGCGCGATACATCCGTTTCTGCAACATTTTCTCGGCCGATGTGAGCAGTGCCTGCGCACTCTGCAACTGCGTGGCCGCCTTTTGCGACGCACCGGCGTTTTGCGCGGCGCGAATCGCTTGACGAGCGTCGCTCATTTCCTGCACCGGAGCGCCGGCGCATGCGCTAACAAGGACGCCGACGATAATCGCCGCGCCAATAGAAATCGCTCGTCGTACACGTTGGGTACCCATCGCCTCCGCTTCTCTAGCGCAACTTCACTTTAAGTCTTAGTCATTTCCCGAGAACGTAGCAACGACCCGCTACTGCGTCAAGACCGCAACGATTACAATGTCGTTAGCGACTCTGGCTACAGCAGCTTACTCCGCCCACGTGACGACCGACATTCTATGACCGAGATTTTGGTGTTGTATTACTCGCGCAACGGCAGCACGGCCGAATTGGCGCGGCATATTGGTCGCGGAGTGGAGTCTGTGGCGGGTGCGACCGCGCGCTTACGCACCGTGCCGGCTGTCAGTACGGTGGTCGAAATGGCAGCGCCGTCGGTGCCGGATGCCGGTTCGCCCTATGTCACTCACGATGATCTACGGACCTGCGACGGCCTGGCGCTCGGCAGTCCGACCCGCTTTGGCAATATGGCGGCACCGCTAAAGTTTTTCCTCGACGGCACCAGCAGTCTTTGGCTGACCGGGGCACTGGCTGGAAAACCGGCGGCTGTATTCACTTCCACCCAAACGCTACACGGTGGTCAAGAAACCACGCTGCTATCGATGATGTTGCCGCTCTTCCACCACGGAATGGTGTTAGTCGGGCTTCCTTACACCGAGCCCGTGCTCTCGTCGACCACCTCCGGCGGATCGCCATATGGTGCCAGTCATGTTGCTGGTCATGTCGCAAACGCAACTGAGACTGCTAAACAGCTCACCATCGATGAGCAGGTTCTAGCGCAAGCACTCGGAAAACGTCTGGCCGAGACAGCCGTCAAGCTGAAGAACTCGCTGAATACCCGGTCATGAAGAGCACCTTGGCTTCTCGCTGGCGCGCCGCCGCCATCGCATCGGTCGCGCTACTAATTACCCTAGTATTCGCGTGGCAGTGCGCTACCGAGGTAACCGTCGCCGCCCTAACGCGGGCCATGCTGTTCAGCATCCCGCTGCTGTTACCGCTTCCCGGACTGCTTCGCGGTCGGCGCTTCACCTATCGCTGGGCGACGCTATGCGTGTTGCCCTATTTCGTCGTCGCTATTACCGAAGCCTTCGCGAACGCCACTGTACGCATGTGGGCCCTCGCGATGCTGGGAATCGCATTGTTGTGGTTCTTCACGCTGATCGGTTTCATTCGCGTCACGACGCCGCAATAAATGCCACCAACAAAAGATTTACGACCGATTGACGACCAGTGCGCGAGTTACTCTTTACGCAATGCCTCGGCCGGTTGCGTGCGCGAGGCGCGCCACGCCGGATACAGCGTCGATAGGCAACACAGCGCAAAGGCCGTGGTCGCGATCACCAACACGTCCGACACCTGCACTTGCGCGGGCAGATCGCTCATGTAATAAATTTTGGCATCGAGGAAATGAGTATTTAGCGCGCGTTCGAGCAAGTGCACCAGCGTCTGCAAATTAACCGACAACAACACGCCAAGCGCGATGCCGAGCGTCGTACCGAGCAGTCCTATGCCGGTGCCCTGTGTGATAAAAATCTGCAATATACTGCGCGGCGTCGCACCCAAGGTGCGCAAGATCGCAATGTCCGCCTGCTTGTCCTTCACCGCCATCACTAGCGTCGAAACAATATTGAACGCGGCGACGATCACCACCAGCAGCAAAATAAAAAAGAATAGTCGCTTCTGTAGCGCGATGGATTCGAAAAAAGTGGCGTGATTGCGCGTCCAATCTTCCACATACGGACCCACGCCCAAGTCCGCCGCGATTTGCCGCGACACACGCGGGGCGGAATACAGGTCACGTAGTTTGAGTCGCACCCCACTCACCTCGCTACCGAGTCGATACAACCGTGCGGCGTCATCCATCTGCAGGTAGGCAAAATTGCGATCGAACTCGTACATACCCGCGCTGAAGATGCCGACAACGGTGAAGCGCTTCCACCGAGGGGTTACGCCTACGACCGTCACCGTTGCTTGCGGCACCACGAAGATCACCTTATCGCCGATATCGACCTGCAACGCCTTCGCCAATTCGCTGCCCAACACGACGCCGAACTTGCCGGCCGTCAACGCTTCGAACCGACCCGCTGACATCTGTGTAGCCACGTTGGAGACGCCGCGCTCCACGTCGGGCAGCACACCGTAGACTTGAGCGGCGCTGTTGTGTGCGCCTGCGACTAACATGGCTTGACCGGAGACGAAGGGCGCGACCGCCACGACCTCGGGGTTTTTTTGCACGCGTGCCGCAATGTTGCGCCAATCGCCGAAAGTGCCGCCGAACCCGGTGATCGTGGCATGCGGCGTCATACTCAGGATCCGATTCTGCAATTCGTGCTCGAAACCGTTCATGACCGATAACACTACGATGAGCACGGCAATCCCGATCGCGATGCCGGCCATGGAGATGGCGGAGATAAACGACACAAAACGATTGCCGCGCGAAGAGCGAAGGTAGCGACTACCGATCAACAATTCGTAGCGATTCGTCATTCGAGCTTCATTCGTACCGCAGCGCATCGGCCGGCTCGGTACGCGCACCACGCAGCGCCGGATAGATTGTCGCGACGACGGTCAATACGAGCGCCGTGATCGCGATGATCGCCACTTGACTCCACTGCACCTGCGAGGGAATTTTCACGATGTAGTAGACATCGGGATCGAACACGTGCATGCCGAAGACGTGTTCCAAAAACGGGACGATGACACCGACGTTGAACGCCACCGCCAAGCCGAGCGCAACCCCAAGCAGCGCGCCGATCCATCCGATCAGCACGCCCTGCGTCATGAAAATCGCAATCACCGAACGCGGCGTGAGACCCACTGTTCGCAAGATGGCGATATCGGTGCGCTTCTCGGTCACCACCATCACCAACGCTGCCACGATATTGAAAGCGGCAACTGCGACGATGAGCATTAGGATTATCGTCATCATCGTTTTCTCGATGCGAATGGCGCGCAAGTAACTGGCGTTTTCCTGTGTCCAATCGCGACTCGTGAATGCCCCGGCTGACCCGGCTTCGGTCGAGAGCGATGCTGCAATCTGGGGCGCCAAGATCGGCGCGGCAAAAATGTCGGCGAACTTAATTCGCAATCCGGTGGGCGCGCCCCGCGTACCCAGAAACGCCGCCGCATCGTCCATGTGTACCAGTGCGAGTACGTTGTCGTGCTCCTGTGCGCCGACTTCGAAGATACCCGTTACAGTGAAAGACTGAATACGCGGCTGCAACTCGAACGAGTCCGCCGCTTTGGATTTGAGGTCGCTCGCTTTGGGCGACTTCACTTGCGGGATGAGTACAGTCAATTGATCGCCGACACGCGCATCCAAACTCCAAGCCAACCCCGCACCCAAAATGATGGACTGACTGCCGGACTTCAATTCCGCTAGCGAACCCACTTTCATGTAGCGTGCGAACTCCGACACTCGGCTCTCTTGTTCGGGCAATACTCCGCGCACGATTGCGCCCGTCAGCTCCGTGCCGCGACCAAGCATCGCTTGCATCTCAACGTACGGTGCAACCGCGACCACACCATCGAACTGCTCGATACGTTTTACCAGCGCCGGCCAATCGCGTAGTCGATCCGGTGTACTCGTCACCGTGGCATGCGATGCCAAACTCAGCAATCGCGACCGCATTTCGTCGCCCATCCCGTTCATGATGGACAGCACAACGATTAGCGCCATCACGCCAAGGCACACGCCCAGCATCGACACCCAACTGATAAACGATACGAAGAACCCATGTCGCCGAGTGCGGACATATCGCAAGCCGACGTACAGCGGTAGGGGGTAAAACATGGGGCGGCAGTGTAATCAATTTCCGAGTTTGCTAAAGCGTTTCGTGAACTGCGACAAGGATTTGCGGGGCTCACCACCTAGCGCGATCTACCGGCAGTGCTATAGTCTCGCTCCAGGGATATTGTCAAACGATTTTGTCAAACGACGTTTTGCAGGAGATCATCATGCGTTCGAACGCCACTCTGCTTTGTCTGGCTGCTGCAACGAGTCTGTTTGCCTACGCAGCCGTGTTCGCTCAAGAATCACAAGAGACGCCGGCTCAACCTGCACCGGCCACCGCGACCTCGACGCCAACTACGCCGACACGCGGCTCAACCATGGACAACGTTAGACAAAAATTCGGCGCACCCACGCAAGAAATTCCCGCTGTCGGTCAGCCGCCTATCACTCGTTGGGAATACCCCGGTTACGTGGTGTACTTCGAGAACGACAAAGTGCTGCACACAGTAGTGGTGCGCTAGGCAAAGAAGTACTCGACACAGATCCACCGGCAGACGGACCGGCAAGCGAACCAGAAAGACGAATTCACATTCCTTTCTGTTACCCTGCGCGCCGGTTTCGGGGGCGTTGCGACGCTTATCCGAGTGGCTACTATTCCGAAGGGTTTATCGATTGACGACGCGCGAGCTGCTGCTCCCCTCCTCCACGCAGCGACGAGTGAAGTGGGGACAATTGTATGGATCGGCTCCGGCCTGGCGACTGGCCGCTGCGGCTGGCGAGTTATCCGCGCCACTGTTAGTGGTGGCCGCCAATGCGCGCGAAGTAAGTCGTTTAGAAGATGAACTGCGATTTTTCGCTGCGCGTGATCTTCCGCTGTTCACGTTACCCGGTTGGGAAACCCTGCCGTACGACCCCTTCTCTCCGCATCCCGATATTGTTTCGCAACGATTGCAGCTGCTCTCGGAGCTACCACGACTCACGAAAGGCATCGTGCTGATCGATTTGGAAACGCTACTGCAACGGCTCGCGCCACAAAATTACATCGAAGCGCACGCGTTCAATATTCCACAGGGAACCAAACTCGACCTGGAGAGCTTTCGCGCGCGCTTGATTGCGGCTGGTTACGCGAGCACGTCACAAGTGATGGCGCCCGGCGAATTTGCCGTGCGCGGGTCGCTACTCGATTTGTATCCGATGGGCAGCGACACACCATATCGGATCGATTTGTTCGACGATGAAGTCGAAACGATTCGGACGTTCGATCCCGAGACGCAACGATCCGGCGAGCGCGTCACCGAAATGCGCTTGCTCCCCGCGCGCGAGTTTCCGTTGAACGCCGAAGGCGTGCAGGCTTTCAAGCGACGATTTCGGACCCGGTTCCCCGGCGATCTCACGCGTATGTCGATGTACCGCGATATTGCCGAAGGCGCGCCGCCGCCGGGCATCGAGTATTACTTGCCGTTATTCTTCGACGCGACCGTGAGCTTGTTCGACTACCTGCCGCGCGATGCCGTCGTTGCTTCACAAGACGATTTGGCGGCGCTGGCTACGCAGGCGTGGTCGGAGTTCGATGAACGATTCGCACAACGCGGCCACGATACCGAGCGACCGATTTTGCCGCCCGGCGAAATTTTTCTTTCTGTATCGGAACTAGGCGAAGGTCTCGACCGCTTTGGCCGCATCGATATCTCATCCGTCGAACTCGATCCGCTGACGCAGTCCAGGCCGTTCAAAAACTTCAACACGGCCGCGCCGCCTCACGTGCGCATCGATCAACGTAGCGACGACCCAGCGCGCGAATTGCTCGCGTTCTTGCGCGGCTTTCCAGGCCGTGTGTTGATTGCGGCGGAAACTGCCGGGCGTCGCGAAATGATACTCGAACTGCTAAGCAAACGACGCTTGGACGTGCGCACGTTAAACAACTGGCACGACTTCATCGACAGTGATGCATCGCTTGCCCTCACTGTCTCGGCCGTTGCCACCGGATTATTATTGCGCGATCCATCGCTCGCATTGATCGCCGAAGAACAACTGTTCGGCGAACGCGCTAAACAAGAACGCCGACGCCGCCGCGCCGATCGCGATCCGGAACGCATCATTCGCGATCTCGCCGATCTACGCCCCGGTTCGCCGGTCGTACATGAACAGTACGGAGTGGGACGTTACCTCGGTCTCAAGCCGATGGAAGTCGGCGGCATGGCTTGCGAATT
Organism: Pseudomonadota bacterium; assembly: GCA_043746555.1. Taxonomy (GTDB): domain Bacteria; phylum Pseudomonadota; class Gammaproteobacteria; order Steroidobacterales; family Steroidobacteraceae; genus CAZQYC01. The sequence continues at coordinate 8,978 of JAYTQU010000071.1, forward strand.
TTTAGTCATCGAATACGCCGACGAAGACAAGTTGTATGTTCCCGTGCAATCGTTGGAACTCATCAGTCGCTACACCGGCGGCGCGCCGGAACACGCGCCATTGCACAAACTCGGCACCGACGCCTGGCAAAAGGCGAAGAAGAAAGCCGCGAAACGCATTCGCGATACGGCAGTCGAACTCTTGGATTTGTATTCTCGCCGCGCCGCGCGAGTCGGCGTGACGCTCACTGCCAATGAAGCCGACCTGCGTGCATTCGAAGCGGCGTTTCGTTTTGAGGAAACGCCCGATCAAGCGCAAGCGATCGAACAAGTGATCAGCGATTTGAAGAACAACAAGCCGATGGATCGCGTGGTATGCGGCGACGTGGGCTTCGGCAAAACCGAAGTCGCTTTACGCGCGGCGTTCGTCGCCGTGCAAGCCGGCGCACAAGTTGCGGTATTAGTGCCGACCACACTACTTGCACAACAGCACTATCAAACCTTTGTCGATCGTTTTGCCGATTGGCCCGTCAAAGTGGAATCGCTGTCTCGATTTCGCAGCGCGCGCGATGTGACTCAAGTGATTCAAGGCCTGGAGAGCGGCTCTGTCGATATCGTGATTGGCACACATCGTCTACTGCAAAACAGCGTGCGTTACAAAAATCTCGGCCTCATCATTCTCGACGAAGAACATCGCTTTGGCGTAAAGGATAAAGAGAAGCTCAAACAACTGCGCGCCGAAGTGGATGTACTAACGCTGACGGCGACACCGATACCTCGTACTTTGAATATGGCGATGGGTGGACTGCGCGATCTGTCACTCATCACGACGCCGCCGGCATCGCGACTCTCGATCAAAACTTTCGTCGCGCAATCCGAAGTGGCGACGATCCGCGAAGCGTGTCTACGAGAAATTCGACGTGGTGGACAAATCTATTACGTTCATAACAGCGTCGACACCATCGAAAAAACCGCCAAGACGCTGGCTGAACTCGTTCCGGAAGCGCGCATTGCGGTCGGCCATGGACAGATGCGCGAACGCGAGCTCGAACAAATCATGCTCGACTTCTATCATCAGCGCTGCAATTTGCTGGTGTGTACGACCATCGTCGAGAGCGGCATCGACGTGCCAAATGCGAACACCATCATCATCGATCGCGCCGACAAATTGGGACTGGCGCAATTACATCAGTTACGCGGTCGCGTCGGTCGTTCACATCATCAAGCGTACGCGTATCTTCTCACGCCTCCGCGTAATGCCATTACTGCGGACGCCGCAAAACGCTTGGAAGCGATCGAGTCGCTCGAAGATTTGGGCGCCGGTTTCACGCTTGCAACGCACGACTTGGAAATTCGCGGCGCCGGCGAATTGCTTGGCGAAGAACAGAGCGGTCAAATTCAAGAAATCGGTTTTGCGCTTTATATGGAAATGTTGGAACGCGCGGTCGCTGCCTTGAAGGAAGGAAAAACGCCCGATCTCGATGCGCCGTTGCACTCCGGTCCCGAAGTCGACCTGCACATCCCGGCGTTGCTTCCCGAAGACTACATGCCGGATGTTCACATGCGCTTGATGCTCTACAAGCGCATCGCCGCCGCACCCAACAACGAAGCGTTGCGCGAACTGCAAGTGGAGATGATCGATCGGTTCGGCTTACTTCCCGACTCAGCCAAAAATCTTTTTCGCGTTGCCGCGCTAAAACTTTCGGCTCGGGCTCTGGGACTTCGTAAACTCGATCTCGGTCCCGGCGGCGGCAGTGTCGTGTTCGACGCCGACACCAAAGTGAATCCGGCGACGCTGATTCGGTTCGTGCAACAGCGAGCCAAGACGCATCGCTTCGATGGTCCGCAAAAGCTTCGCTTTACCGAACAATTGGACAAAGACGAAGAACGATTCGTTGCGGCTGAACTGTTGCTGGCGGCGCTGCGTTCTTAAGCTCTGATACACTCCGATTATGAAAACACGCATTCATTTTGCCGCGTATTGGTTTCTCTGCGCTCTGGCGCTATTTGTACCGCCTGATATTCGTGCGCAAAACGACACTCTGCAAGCGTACGAAGTCGAGCTCGTTATTTTTCGCGTGAATCATCCCACCGGCAGTCCCGAAAATTGGGCGGTGGAGGAAGGCGCTTCGAAGGCGAGTATGCGTGACGGCGAGGAAGAACCGCCGCCGCCACAGACGACGACGCCCAACCCGAGCGATTCGAATACCAATACCAGCGCGAGCGCGAGTTCAAGTCCTGGTACAAGTCCAGGTCCTGGTCCAGGTCCTGGTCCAGGTCCTTCGCCGGACACAAACTCAACTGCAAAACCCGCAGCCGACGCTGTGTTTCAGCCTTTAGCGGCGACTCAGCTGCGCATGAACGCAGTGGAGGAAAGTCTGCGTAAGAGCAAGAACTATCAACCGTTGGCGCATTTCGGTTGGTCGCAGACGGGATTTCCGATCGGTAACTCGCCGACTTTTTCTTTGCAAGACTTACTTCCCGGGTTTTTGCCCGATGGCATCAAACTGTCGGGCCAGGCATCGCTTGCGCGCGGCCGCTACTTGCATTTATTGCTCGATCTCACTTATCAAGCGCCGGATGGACAACGGTATTTACTCCGCGAAGAACGTCGGATGCGCAGCAAGGAAAAGCATTATTTCGATCATCCGTATTTCGGCGTAATCGCTTTGGTGACACCGAAGGAGTAGCTCTCAATCTGAGGCGAGGCGAAAACCATTTCGCTCATTGCTCGCGTTTTTGCGCGGTTACTCCGCACTCACGACGCGATTTCGCCCGAGTTCCTTGGCGCGCCGCAGTGCGCCGAGCGTAGCGACGATCAATGTATCTTTGTTCGCATCGACGCCTGGAATCATCGAGGCAACGCCGGCACTCACTGTCACATATCGCGACACTGACGAGCGTGGATGATGAATGGCGAGATCGCGTACTCGCGTCAGTATCGATTCGGCGAAACACACGGCGTCGGCGCTTTCCATGCCGACCGTGAGTGCAATGACTTGATCGGTATCCAGTCGTGCGCACAAATCCGTTGAACGGCGAAAGCAGCCGGCAATGACGCGCGCGATGCGACGAAAACATTGATCGCCGCCCTGCGCGCCGAACACTTCGCGGTACTGAGTAAATAAATCCAGATCGAATGCGACCAAAGTTAGTCGCCGCGATTCGCGCTGCGCCAATCCCCAATCGCGTTGTAACAGATCTTCGAAATAGGAACGTCGCAAGAGACCGGTGAGTTTGTCGTCGCGTACATAGGCCAACATCGTCTGCGTCGACAACGCCGCATCTTTGAATTCGCCGGATGACGCACGCAACGGCCCAGCGGGTTCGCGATGGAAACTGGCGAAATGCGTCAGCTGTCCCTGCGCATCGCGTAGCGGCACCAATGTCAGTTCGTTAAAGAACAACGTGCCGTCGCGACGAAAATTACGCACCGACACATGGCAGCCTGCGCCCGAGCCTAGGGCACTGCGCAGCCGCTTCAACGCTTCTTGGTCGCGGTCGGTGCCGTAGAGAAATCGTGGATTGCGGCCTTCCATGTCGGCGCGGCTGTAACCGGTTAGCTGCTCCATCGCGCGATTGACATACACGATGGGGTAGTCCGCAGCCACGGCGTCGCACACCATCACCCCTTCGGGCGCGGCTTCGAACAATATGCGGAGTAGGTTCGGATCGGCGTTCATAGTAGGAAGATGCGCAGAGTGCGATTCGTCAAGCGCACGCGCGACCGTCTAGCTCACATTTTTCGCTTGAAGCTCAGTCGAGAATCTTAATCGAGCCGTAATTCCGGCGGTTTGGCGCAATCGAGTATTGCCTTCTTGGCGGCTCGCCACCGATCCGTTGCCAGTAATTCGGTACGCGAAATTGCGCTCTGCCCACGCATTCGCGCTAAGCGCACTTGTCCGACGGGATCGGAAACCTGACCGAGTTTTTCCAACGTTGCCAGCACGCCGGGACGATTATTGCACACCGGCACCATGTCGCAGCCCGCCGTCAGTGCAGCCCGCACGCGACTCGGAATGTCGCCCATAACGCTGGCACCCTGCATATTGAGATCATCCGAAAACACTGCGCCGGTAAATCCAAGTTCGGTACGCAATTCTTGTCCAATCCAGTGCGGCGAAAAACTGGCGGGCAACTCGTCCACCGTCTCATACACAACATGCGCCATCATGACCGCCGGCAAGCCGTTGTCGATCAAGCGGCGATAGGGATAAAGATCATCGGACATATCGGCGCGTTCGCGACGATCCACCGGCAACGCAAGATGGGAATCGGCTACCACGGCGCCGTGTCCCGGAAAGTGCTTCGCCGTTCCCGCCATGCCGGCATCGCGCATACCGTGCAGATACGCAATGGCCAAATCGGCAACGATGCGCGAATCGCGATGAAAAGCTCGATCGCGAATGATGCTGCTGACGCCGTAATCGAGGTCAACCAAAGGCGCGAAACTAATGTCGATGCCGATTGCCAATAGTTCCGCCGCCATCAACCATCCGCAGTGACGAGCCAACGCTCGACCTTCGTTGGCATTGAAATCAAAGCGATGTCCCAACGCGCGCACCGACGGCAGCACCGTAAAATCCTGGCGGAATCGTTGCACGCGACCGCCCTCATGATCGACGGCGACCAACAACGAGGGAGTGCGCACGGCGCGAATCTCGCGCACCAAACTTTCAAGCTGACCGATGCTTTCGAAATTTCGCGTAAAGAGAATGACACCGCCCACGAGGGGATTCGCGAGCACGGTACGGTCCTCGGCAACGAGTGTCGTACCCGCGACATCGATCATTAAAGGACCGAGAGTCATTATGAAGATGGGCCAGAGGGGCTATGGGCGAGAGAAAGGATAAAACCTTTGCACGGTCTTTACTTCCGCCAGCCTCAAGCCGCCAGCCTCTTCTTAGAGC
>JAYTQU010000072.1:0-14651 GCA_043746555.1 Pseudomonadota bacterium
TCAACCCTCTCGAATTGAAATAGATCGAGATGATAGGCTTGCAAGCAGACCTGTTTGCTCGATCCTTTTAGGATGTGCTAGAAAGGAAGTATCAAATGATTGACGAGGAAGCCAATGAGTCGCGGCATTTTGCAATCAAGCACGCGCGCATTGCGCGCTCGGCCACGCAAGAATCGTGCACTAGTAATGCGGCGGCTTGTTCACGTCGTTAAATCGCAAGGAGACCTCATGATAGACCACCTAAGCACATATGCTACAAATTACGCGGCGAGCAAGTCGTTCTACGAAGCAGCGTTTGCTCCTTTAGGGTATTCATTGCAAACCGAGTTCGTCGCCGAATGGAATAAAGATTTTCCTACGCAAAGAATTTGCGCGTTCGGCGTAAATAGCAAATCCACGTTCTGGGTTATTGAGACCAAAGAAAACTCCGCGCCAAGACATGTGGCTTTCTCGGCCGCATCTCGCAGCGCAGTTGATCTTTTTTATGAGCAGGCCATGAAAAGTGGCGGCAAGGACAATGGCAAACCAGGTCTGCGACCGATGTATCACGAGAATTACTATGGCGCGTTTACCCTTGACCCGGATGGGAACAATGTAGAAGCAGTGTGTCATGCAATTGAGTAAAACCAATTCAGTAAGCGCCTTCAGGGCAAAGCCAAAAGCGCGGCATCGCTACGCTTTCGTTTCCAGGTAGCGGGAGCGTTGGTTACTTCTGTAGAAAAAACATGCGGATCACAGCTATCGAACATGTACAGCTCGCTATGCCTCAGGGTGAGGAACAGCGTGCTCGGGATTTTTATTCGCACATCTTGGGAATTCCGGAAATCCCGAAACCTCCGGAGCTTGCCAAGCGTGGCGGCGTTTGGTTTGAAAACGGACCGCTCAAGATTCACCTCGGAGTCGAAAGTGATTTTCGCCCGGCGCGAAAGGCGCATCCGGCGTTGCTCGTCGAGGATCTAAAGAGTCTGGTCGCACTGCTGCGCGATAACGGTTTTGTCGTGACCGATGATGATGCTTTGGAAGGTTTCTTCCGCGTCTATGTTTCAGACCCGTTCGGCAATCGCATTGAACTCATGGAGCCATCGCAATAATTCTTGCGCGCCCAAGCATCCGCTCAAAGGCTACGGGCCCAAAGCGCCCGCGCATTGGCGGTGTCGCTATGTTTCAGGTATGCATATGAAGGTGTTGGGTACTAGCTGCGCAGTGGCGCACTCTGAGGTCATACGCAAAACGTAAGCATCAAATTTATTCGTTCGTTCACTATGCCCTCGCGTTTTCTACGATTCAACTTGCTCGTCACCGATATCGGGTTCTTGCTGTATTGGTTCATGTCGGCATTTGGTTTGTTGCCGGAAGCTTCGCTATACAAGGATTCCGCCAATCCCATATTGGTCGCGTGGAATTGGTCGTTCGCTCCGGTTGACTTGGCCGCAAGCGTCACGGGTATTGTCGCGTTAGTGGTTAGTTCTACTTTGTCAGGTTGCACTGAAGCGCGCGGCGTGGCGGCAATTCGCGCTGCTATCGGCGACGCTCACTTTCTGCGCCGGATTGATGGCAATTTCGTTTTGGTCTTTACGCCGCGTTTTCGACATGGCATGGTGGTTACCGAATATTTATTTGACGATATGGCCGCTTGCTGTTTTTGGAGAATTGTTTGTGTGCGCGCGACAGGTTGAATGAATCCCGATGTCACTTTAAACTCAAACTGAATTTCTGACGTAGCATGACTACAGCTCAACTTCTCTGGGGCGTACTATTCAGCTCGATCGGGCTGGGCTATTTTTTGTATGGCAAAAAGCAACGCACTGTTGTGCCGTTGGTATGTGGGATCGCGCTCATGGTCTATCCGTATTTCATTTCCAGCCCTACGCTGCTCGTCATCGTGGGCGTTGTGCTTGCCGCGATTCCTTACTTTGTGAGACTGTGAGCACGGGCAGGATCGACACGGCGACACATCAATATTCACTGGTCAATATTCACCGGTCAATATTCACCGGTTAATATTAACCCGGAAATTCGCGGCCGATTCGATCGCGCACGAAAATAGCGACGCAATCGACAACCGCACTGCTCATTTAACGCTGTAGCCTCGCCCTTCTAAACACGCCGTCATTGCGCGGAAATACGCGGCGCGTTTATCACTATTTTCGTTTGCCGGCACACCGCCGCTTGGCAAAGTTGGATCGAAGCTCGATTCTTTGGCAGCCCAAGTGTGACACTGATAGCGATCGTCGTCTTGCTGCGTCTCGCTCTGACCGTTCTTGGGATAAATAAACAACTGATCGTTAGTCGATGTCGCGCTCGTGCTGACCGCTTCGTCATCAGGTGGGCGCGTCACAATATATCCGTTGTCCTCGGGATGCCACGTGTAGTAAACATCGTTCGCATAATAATAAGGAAGGCCTCGAACCCACAGCGTGGTGTAGAACGGCGGTAGAAACGGAACAATCACCCCAAACGGCGGCGCAACCACGGTAAAGCGCGGACCAAAAGGTCGATACCAAATTCCGCCATGATAAAAGTAGTTAGAGCCACCGAAGTGCACGGAGACGGACGCGCGCGGCACCATGGGAACATCGAATCCTCGAGACGGATAATAGTGATCGTGATGATAGCGCCCGTCGAACACACGTTCGCCGCCGTCACGATAACCGCGATCATGGTTACCGCCTCGATCTCCAACTCGATCGCCACCTCGAACAGCGCCTCGATCTCCAACTCGATCGCCGCGTCGATCGCCATCGCGATCTGGGGCCGCAACAGCGAAAGAAACTAACGCGAGTGCGGCGATGAAACTCACCGCGACAGCGCTCATCTTGGCTTTGGTTACGTTTGGCATACCTGAAACTCCGATTGCTGATTCCGATCGCCGAATCCGATCGTGCACGCGATTAGCGATCTCAAAAGCTTTCACTCCGCGGCGTCTTTACTTCACCCTTTCACTTGACTGTGTATCCACGCCCTTCAAGGCAAGCCGTCATCGCGCGCCTATAATTGCTAGCCTGCGCATCGCGCACGTCGTAGCGTCGTTGCACGCGATCCGTCTCTTCTTGACGGGCAGAGTCCGATGCAGCGCCAACCATTGCGCCCGCGACAGCGCCGAGAATTGCACCTCCCGCTGCTTGGCGAGGACGCGAGACTGCAGCGCCAAGGATCGCCCCGGCCACTGCGCCAACCGCCGTATCGTGACCCTCGCGTTGCGACGGCACCACTTCAATTCGTTGCTGAGGCGCTAACGCCGGTTGACTCGGATCGAAACCGGTTTGCGCCACCGCCCAGCTGTAACACTCGTAACGATCGCGATTCTGTTGCTCGGGCGTTTGACCCTGTGCCGGATAAAACAAAACTTGAGTAACGGGTCGCGGCGGCGGATCGCTAATCGCCTCACGTTGGTACTCATGACGCTCATACCGTTGCACACAGCCCGATAGCGCAAGAGTCAGCATCGCTAACACCGCCAACGCCCGTCCAAATGCCGTTCTAGCAATTGTTTGATTGAAGGTCATATCTACTCGCTCGTTAATTTGAATCGAATTTACTTGAGACAGCACTTATCCGAAGCCGCTCGCTTCGCTTCAATCCACTAGAACGCACCATACCTAACTTGGATGACGGAAGTGGATAAAAAGTTTCAGTACGTATACGGTTTTGGCTAAGTAAATCCCCTACTCGTTTCGGGCAAACCGGTAAACTATCGACCCCACGAATTCGCTGCCACGCTGCTTATGACCGCTACTGCGCCAAGGGCGAATGTTCTCGCCGGTTCTTACATCGATCGGGCAGCGCATCGCCGCAAAGATTTGCCATGGCTGCAGCAAGCCGCAAACGATCCGCGTTCGTTATTCGTACCGGTGTGGCGGTCGCAAAGCCTGCTCACGCAGGCGGATTCCGGGATGACAGCCGTGCTGGTGGAGCGCGCGGATAAATTGTTCGTGACGCTGCAATCGCAAAGCACCGCTCAAGTATTCCTTGGCGTGTTTCGCGAACGAGCGTGTTTCGCGTTGGCGATTGACGACGCCCAAACGCTACCCGAACTCGCAGCCGTACAATTTCAAGATATCCGCACGATACTCGGATCGTTGCCACGCGATGAAGCGGGACTGCTCGCTTATGCGCGAGCGCTGGTGACATGGCGCGAACGTCATCGCTTCTGCGGTAAGTGCGGCGCAGCCACCGCAGCGACGCAAGCCGGACATGCTATGCGATGCACCAGCGATGCGTGCAAAACGGAAACATTTCCACGCATCGATCCGGCGATCATCGTATTGATCACCGACGGCGAGCGCGCGTTGCTTGGACGGCAAGCGACTTGGCGACCAGGCTGGTATTCGACCATTGCCGGTTTTTGCGAACAGGGCGAAAGTTTGGAAGACGCCGTCGCGCGCGAAGTGCTGGAAGAAACGGGCGTGACAGTGGATGACGTGATCTACCACTCGTCGCAGCCGTGGCCGTTCCCTTCTTCGCTCATGCTGGGTTTCATGGCGCACGCCAAGACCACCGAGATCGTTCGCTCCGACGATGAACTTGAAGACGCGCAATGGTTCACTCGCGCCGATATTGCGTCCGGAAAAGTGATGACCCCACCGCCGGTCTCTATCTCCGGATGTTTAATTCGCGATTGGTACGATCGCGATGCTCCGAGGCCGTTGAGCGAAGAGCCCGCGTCGCGGACGTGGAATACGCGTACGCCGCGCTGATCCGGCATATCTTTGTCTGCCCGAACATTCACCGCGGATTTATCAACTCTTTCTGAAATGGGGCTGCCGCACCGATAGGCACGCCGCTACAATCACGCCATGTGCTTACTCGTCCTCGCCTGGAAAACCCATCCGCGTTACCGCCTGGTCCTCGCCGGCAATCGCGACGAATTTCACGATCGTCCCACCGCGCCGCTCGGTTGGTGGCAAGACGATCCGCGTCTTCTCGCCGGGCGCGATCTCAAAGCGAACGGTACATGGCTTGGCGTCGCGCGTTCGGGACGTTTCGGCGTGCTCACCAACTACCGCGATCTGCAAGCGCCGATCGAAGGCGCGCCGACACGCGGCGGATTGGTCACGCGGTTTCTTACCGGCGCAACATCGCCTAAAGAATTCCTCGACGATCTGCGTGGCGCCGCGCCGCGTTACTCCGGATTCAATTTACTGGTTGGCGGACCGCGCGCGCTGTACTACTTTTCCAATCGCGGCCCCATCGCGCCGCAAGTATTGGAACCCGGCGTGTACGGATTGTCGAATCACTTACTCGATACACCATGGCCCAAACTTAAACGCACACGCGAGCGTTTTTCCGAGATGCTCAAGCAAAACGAAATGCGCGCCGAAGAAGTCTTCGCCATCTTGGCCGACCGCGAGCCGGCCATCGACGGTGAGCTACCGAATACCGGGTTACCGGTGGACTGGGAGCGCATGGTATCCGCGCCGTTCATTTTGAATGAACGCTATGGCACTCGCTGTTCGAGCGTGTTGTTGGTCGAACGTAACGGCCGTTCGATTCTGCACGAACGACGCTTCGACAGCACTGGAACGCAAACGGGAACGACGCGCTTCGAATTCAAGAGCGCCGATGTTCCCGATGTGTGGTTCGAAGCAGGCGATGCCGACGAAGAACATGTCGGCGATCCATCATTCGATACGTCGCCGGAATAATGCGCGGCGTCGCCACGGTACGCCAAACATTCGTCTTCTTCGCGCTGCTCGCCATCGCGTATCCGACCTACGCGGGTATCAATATAGAAATCGCGGGCGTCACGCCGGTTCTCGAAAAAAATATTCGCGAGTTCTTGAGCCTCACGCGCTACGCGGGGCGCGACGATCTAACCGCGGAAATCGTCGCTCGATTGGAGCAACGCATTCCGGCCGAGGTGCGTCATGCGCTGGAACCGCTCGGCTACTATTCGGCAACCGCCAAATACACGGCGGCGCAAGGCGGTCAGCAATGGAATATTCACATCGACGTCGATCCTGGCCGCGCGGTGCGAATCTCGTCCACGACAATCGACATCGTGGGCGAAGGCAAAGCCGATCGCGCCTTGACGACGATTGTCGAACGCGGCGACTTGCATCCCGGCGGTAGATTGGATCACGGCGTTTACGAAAGCGTCAAAGGCGAGCTACTGCGCGTCGCCAGCAACTCCGGCTATCTCGACGCTAAACTCACTAAGCACGATGTCGTGGTCGATACCGAAAATCGGCGCGCGACGATTGCAATTGCACTGCAAACCGGCGTGCGTTACCGCTTCGGTAAAATCGATATCGAACAACCGGTGCTCAAAGAGACGACGGCTCGACGGCTGCTGCGAATGCGCGAGGGCGATCCCTATTCGCTCGATGCATTGCTCGAATCGCAATACGTGCTCGATGACAGCCAATACTTCACCGACGTCGAACTAGAACCCGGTGTGCCGAACAGAGAGACGCATGAAGTGCCGCTCGCGGTGCGCGCGAAAAAGAATAAGCGAAATCTATACGCGCCGAGCGTCGGTTACGGAACCGACACTCGCGCACGCGGAAAATTGGTTTGGGACAATCGCTACGTGAACGACCGCGGGCATCGCTCGCAAGTCGAATTGATCGCGTCTTCAGTCGGTCAGGAGGCTAACGCGAAGTACATCATTCCGGTCAGGGATGTCGCTCTCGAAAAATTCGAAATCGGATTGAGCGGCAAAAAGCAGAAGCTGGGCGATGTGTTGAGTCGCAGTACGGGACTCTCGTTCGGCTTTACTCAAGCGCTGGGTACGTGGCAACGGGTTGCTTTTTTGCAGCTTTCAAACGAAACCGACGAAGGCGATCCATCCTTGCCGGCGCGCACGTTTCTGATTATTCCCGGCATTAGCTTGTCGACGCTACCGCCGAGTCTGTTGGAAACCAAGCCGCGACGCTATTCGGTGATCGCGGAACTCTCAGGCTCGCCGTCAACACTCGGTTCCGATGCCACTTTTCTGCGACTGCATGTGCAAAGCGAACGCGTATTCGATTTAGCTCGACTTTGGCATTTGCGATTACGCGGTGAGATCGGCGCAATTTGGACGGACAATTTTTCCACTGTGCCGGTATCGCATCGCTTTTTTGCCGGCGGCGACAATAGCGTGCGCGGTTTTGGACTCAACGAGTTATCGCCTATCGTCAACAATATCCGCGTCGGCGGTCAAGACTTACTCATGGGCTCAGTCGAAGTAGAACGCGACTTGCCGGCCAACTTCGGCGCCGCGGTCTTTTACGATATCGGCAACGCCTTCAATAAATTCGGCGATCGATTGGAGTACTCGGTGGGCGTTGGCATACGTTATCGGATTGCCGGTGTTGCGAGTCTCGGCGTCGATGTGGCGCAAGCGCTATCGCTACCGGGTCGTTCACCGCGATTGCATTTGCGTCTCACCACTATATTCTGATGAAGCGCGTACTAGTCATCGTATTCGCATTGCTTATCGTGCTTTTGAGCGCGATGTGGTGGACTACGTTCCATACAACGGCAGGCGTCGACTTTATACTGGCGCGCGTCAGTAATTTGCCGAGCGTTCGCATCGTCATCGAAGGCGTGAGCGGAACATTGGCGGGTCCGCTCACCATCCGGCACATCACGATCGATCATAAGCTGGTTCATATCGAAGCAGACAAACTGGTGCTCGATCTTTCGCCCGTTGCTTTGTTTGCGCAACGGGTGCAATTCGATACGCTGAGTGCCGCTCGGGTGGCCGTCGACATCAAACCGAACACCGAACCGGACGTCAGTCCGCCGCATTTCTTTTTAGGTTTCTTGCAGCTCGCCGTCGGCAATGCAGATATTCGCGATGTCCGCGTCTCGATGGGGGACACGTTTACTCAAACGGCGCAACGCGTCCGCGCTGGACTGCGCTTGACCGCGCAACGACTGCAAGTTTCCGATTTTCAGATCGACGGGCCGCTCTATTCCGCCAGCGGTACAGTCGCGTTGCGCGCACGACTACCGCTTGAGTTGCGCCTTGATGCCCAAGCGACAATACCCGTATCGCGTGGCGAACCGTTTGCCGGCAAGATCGAATTGTCGGGTCCGATTACGAAACTGCATCTCGACGCGAATTTACGCACCCCATCGCCGGCTCGGCTGCAAGCCGATATCGTTCGCACCAACGAGCGTTGGCAAATGGTCGGCGACGCCACCAGCGATCGATTTGCGCTTAACCCATGGCTGCAACGTCCGCCGTTTTCATTGCAAGATCTCGCCGTAAAGATAGACGCGACGCCGGATGGCATTCATGTTGACGGCGCTGTCACGATACCCGAGTTGGACCGGCAACCGATACACGTGGATCTTCATGGACGTTATGCCGATCGTGTTATCGCGCTCACTCGCGGCGAGTTGCGTCTTGCGAATTCCGACATGGTCATCGCGACCGCCGCGCGTGTCGATATGAGTGAGCATCGTCCTGTATTGGCGGCGACCGCGCAGTGGTCGCAGTTTCGATGGCCGCTGCGTTCCGGCGTTTTTCGCAGTCCGCAAGGACAACTATCGCTATCGGGAAGCTTGCCGTTCGCAATCGGCGTGCAAGCAGACTTGGATGCTCCTTATTTTAGTAGCTCTCATCTGGCGGCAAATGCAACGCTAACGGATGAGCGAATCGAAATTACCGACTTCTCGCTCGCCGCATTCGATGGCCTGATAAAAGGCAACGCGCAACTCGGGTTCTCCGCCGAGAGACCTTGGCGCGCCGAATTGAACGGCGTGCGACTCAATCCAAAAGTCTTGCATAACACGCTGTCGGGCCAGGTCGACGCCACGGTGCAAGCCGAAGGAGTTGGACTCGACGACAAATCGTCGTTCTCGATAGCCCTATCCCACTTAGGCGGGAAGATTCACGAGCAAGCCGTGACTGGGCATGGATTCATCGCCCGCGATGCGCATGGCTGGACTGCGCGCGAAGTATCGCTGCGCATCGGCGGGAATGAGTTTGCAGCACATGGCGAGTTTCGCGATAAGCTCGATCTCGCGTGGTCTCTCGATATTCCGCAGATCGGCGATTACGTCCACGACGCGACGGGTACTTTGCGAATAGACGGCACGGCGCATGGAACACGCGCCCGCCCGCAAGTCGCCGGGCTAATCTCCGTATCGAAGTTGCAATATGGAGAGTGGCGCGCGGATTCGTTAACCGTAGCGGGCAATATCGATTTAATGGGTCGCGCCAAATCGATTGTGCAAGTGAGCGCTGAACGCGCCGGTTTCGGCGCCATGCGTTTGAGTTCCATCGAACTTGATGCGCACGGCACTTCCGCGGCGCATGAAATCGAATTACACGCGCGTCCTAGCGGCAGAGGTGTCGCTAAACAATTCGTCTCTCGCATCTCGGGCGCGTATGTGAACGGAGTTTGGCAGGCGCGCGTTCAACCGGTTTCGTTCGCCGATGCGAAAGGCGCTCCACCCACCATCCAAGCACCACCCGCAATCGTCAAACTCAGCAGATCCCAAATGTCCGCCGACGGTTTATGCGCGCTGTGGCAGAGTTATCGCTTTTGCGGTAGCGGCGCATGGTCCGAGCAATCGGGCTGGCGCTTCGATGCACACAGTGATCGCTTACCCATTAGCGTGTTCAAACAAGCCTTCCCGGAGGCGTCTGGATTCCAAGGGTTTTGGCAGATAGATGCGAAACTATCTGCGCTGCATGGATCGCCGTGGAGTGGAACTCTCGGCGCTGAAGTGAGCGATGCGAGTGTCGATTATCAGCCCATCGCCGGCGCGTTAGAAACGGTGCAATTAGGCACGGGTCGCGTCGACATCTCTGCAACCGCGGACAAAGTGACTGCCTCGATGCGGATCGTCACTCCCGCTACCACGAGCATCGAAGGCAGCGCGCGCATCGACAGAGCCGCGAATCTCGACTTACTGCGGTCGCCGCTGCACGCGCAACTACACGTATTCACCGCCGACGCTAATCTGTTGCCGCTCATCTTTGTCGATCTCGATCACTCCGCCGGAGAACTCACGGCGCAAATGAGCGTGACGGGTTCAGTCGACGCGCCTCAGATTCAAGGTCAAGTGGATTTGAAAAAGGGCGAACTCGATTTATATCGTTACAACCTAAGCATTCGCGATCTCGGGTTGACCGCACACGTTGTCGATAATCGTTTAACTTTCGACGGTCGTGCGCGCGTTGGCGAAGGCACGCTCGCAATGAACGGCGAATTTTCGTGGCCTAAACGGGAACCGGTCGGAAAATTGCATTTGCAAGGCGACAAACTGTTGGTCGCCGATCTTCCCGAATATCGCGTGGTCGCCGCGCCGAATATCGACTTTAAAATCGACGGCAAGCGGATCGATGTAAGCGGAGAGGTGACGATTCCCAGTGCGCGCCTCGAACCGCGCGATTTACGCGGCGCGGTTCAACTCTCCAACGACGTACATCTACTCGGCGAGCAACCGGCGATCCCGTATGGCGGCTTCGACGTGCGCAGCGAAGTGCGAGTTAGCTTAGGCGACGACGTCCATCTCAACACGTATGGACTGCAGGGAAAGCTGCTCGGCGCAGTCACGGTTCAGACCGGCGCTACTACCGCGCTAGGTCGCGGCGAACTCAATATTACCGACGGTCGTTATCAGGTCTATGGCCAGAAACTCGACATTACCCGCGGCCGATTATTGTTTGACGCATCGCCGCTCGACAATCCGGGCCTCGACATTCAAGCTGCTCGCAAGCTCGAAGATCGTCGCGTGGGCGTCAACGTGCGCGGCACATTGCGTGCGCCGCGCATGTCGTTGTTCGCCGAGCCGGCGTTACCGCAATCGCAAATCGTGTCGATGTTGCTCACCGGCAAACCGCTCGCCGATCTGAGTTCGCAAGATGTCGCGACGGTGGGTGCCGCGCAAGACAACCTCAAACTGCAAGGCGGCAGTGTGCTCGCGTCGCAAATCGGACGACGTCTCGGCCTCGAAGAAGTCGACGTCGAATCGACCGGTCTCAACGACGCATCGCTGGTGCTCGGCAAATTTCTATCGCCACGCCTGTTCGTCAGCTACGGCATCTCGCTCACCGAATCGATCAACACGCTGAAGCTTCGTTACTCGCTCAGCGAGCACTGGCGCATCAAAGCCGAGTCCGGTCAAAATCAGAGCGCCGACTTCGAATATCGAATTGAGCGTTAATACATTCAGCGCCGCAATTGGAAGCGCACCGGAACAATTAGGCTAGCGACAATTGCTTGCGAGCCGCGCAGCGCCGGTGAAAATCGCCAATCGCGCACCGATTTAAGCGCTGCGTCGTCAAGCCGCGAGTATCCGCTACTTTTTCGATGCGTACGTCGCCAATGCTACCGTACGGCGAGATCGTTACGCGCACGAACACGACGCCCTCTTCTTCAAGATGCCGCGAAATCATGGGATATTCCGGTTCGTTACTGCTGAGCAAACGTACCGACGTGATCGGCGGTTCGATAAAATCTTTACCGCTGCCGCTACTGATAGCAGCATCGCCATTCGGCGGATCGCCCAGTGTTTCGGTGACGATCGGAATGTCGATAGTTCGATTGCTATCGACACTTTCCAATGTCGCCTTAAGCATAGTGGGATCGATTCGCACCGGATCCACAGGCAACAACTTTTCTGGAACGACTGGCGTATTCACTACAGTGAAATCGCGCGGGATTTTCGGCGCGGGGATGACGCCGGCGCTGATGGCGATCAAGTACCCCATCAATAGATGAATCGCGACGGCAGCCACCGCTGGCACGGTGCGATTCGGCGGCAACGTTTCAACGATTTGCATAATAGCCTCCCATTGTCGAATGGATTCTCTGTAGCTTTCACTACTGCTAACGTCCGCCACGAAGAATTCGGGTTACAAATATCTTTTTTGTAATAGACAATTAATTGACCCGGCTGCGCGCTCCGCGTCGTTTAATCTTTAACTATTAACTCGGCCATCAATAGCACTCTCCTGGTGCTCTGATGGCAAAACAAACCAGACTCGGGTTCTGATTTGTTTTTCGCTGCTTACGCCGCGCGGGTTCTGTCCTGAACCCGCTATTAACCCGGCACAAATAGTGGCCGGGTTAATAGCTCACGGCGGCAACCATGACAAAAACGGTGGCGGAGTTTCCCTCGGCGTTTGAGCAGCGTAGGCTTGGCTCCGTGGACCGTACACAAAACGAGAAAGAAGACGATGCGGATCTCATGCTGCGTTACGCTCACGGCGAAGCGCGGGCGTTCGATTTGTTGTATGCACGACATAAGGGGCCGCTGTATCGCTATCTGTTACGCCAATGTCGCGACCGCGCGGTGGCCGACGATCTCTTTCAAGATGTGTGGGATCGTGTTATTCGCAGTCGCAAGCACTATCAAATACGCGCAAAATTCGCGACGTTTCTATATCGCATCGCGCACAACTGCGCGGTCGATCAATTTCGTTCGCGTGCGCGCCGACGCGACGATCAGTCGGATCCGGTCGAAGACAGCGCCGATACGCTTGCCGCGCCTGACGCCGAACGGCCGGACCGACAGCTAGCCGATGCGCAGTTCCGCGACGCTTTTCAACGCGCGATGGATACGTTGCCCGACGAACAGCGCGCGGTCTTCTTGCTATATGAAGAGAGCGGCCTGGCGTTGGATGAAATTGCCGAAATTACCGGCGTCGGCATGGAGACCGCGAAGAGTCGATTGCGCTATGCTGTGAGCAAGCTTCGCAAAACGTTAGGCGCGGCGAATAGTTATCGTGACGAGGATTAATCGAGTGAGCGAATCCGGAGAAAACAAGGTTAGGGACGACAGAATTCTTGAAGACTACTTGGCGCGCAAGTCCGCGCTATCGATGGGCTATCGCCGCGTGTATGTCGAAGCGCCGCCGGAAGAACTCGATCGTGCGATTACCGCGCGCGCACGCCGCGCACTTAAGTGGCTGGTGCCGGGCGTGTTAGCCGCAGCGGTCGCCTTTACGCTGGTCATCGGCATCAATGTCGGTATCAAAGGATTGATGAATTCGATGGTCGGCGCGGAACAAAACATCAACGCACGCAAGAAATTGGCGAGAGAAGCGGCGGAACGCGCGCGACTCGAAGCGCCCGTGTCGGTGATCATCGACCCGAAGGAGTTGTCCACGGCCCGACACGAGGTGCAAACGACAGCGTCGCAAACAAGCAGTCAACTCACTCGCGATCACACTCGCGAACAGTGGCTAGCAAGAATCGAAACATTGAAACGTCGTGGAAAACTAACCGAAGCGAATCAGGAATTGAAACGCTTTCAGGCAGCGTATCCGGACAAGGTCGGCGACGCGCCCAAGTAAGGCAATTCGAATCGCCCAACAGAAAGCCCAATTCCAAAGGCTTATTCCCGAAGGCTTAATCAAATTCCGTCGGCAACGATCGCTCGCGATGATGGACCGCCATTCGCTCAATCTGCCAGGCGACGGTTCTACCGCTCGATAACTCAGGCAGACTATCGAGCGAAAAAAATTCCACGCCATCGGTTTCGCTGCTCAATTGCGCTGCGCCGCCAATCAAATCGCAGATGAAAATACATTTCCAGATATGGAAGACCGACGGTGGTGGATTGCGTTTGTTGCAATCGTAAACGGCGGCGAGTTTGGCGGCTTTCGCAATGAAGCCAGACTCTTCTACGATTTCCTTTTCTACCGCTTGCGCCGGCGTTTCGTTCACATCCGCCCAGCCGCCGGGCAGCGTCCACTTACCGTCGGAGCGTTCGCGCACCAGCAAAATTTTATCGTCGCGAAACACCGCGCCGCGCACATCGATCTTCGGCGTCACATAGCCATCGTCCGCGCGCCACGCGGTGAGCAACTCGGCAAGAGGGGAATCGCTTTGCAATGCGGTCAATTGCGCAGCAATATTGCCGATTTCTTCATAGCGTTCCCGGTCGAATGCGCCATTTGGATCGCCGCGATATTGCGAGCCTGCAAAGTGCAGTCCGGTTCGCGACAACGCAAGCAGGCGACGCAACAACGCCAGTGTCTTTGCTTGCTCATCGCCCATCAAATTTCACTCATTGCGATTCGCTCATCGCATCGTTTACCGCAGCACTTCTTCGAAGAAGTTCAACATGGCGTGCCACGAACGTCGATCCGCAGCGGCGTTGTATACCGTGCCGAAGGATGGATCGTTGGCATCCGGATTGGTAAATGCGTGTACGGTTTTTCCATATGCATGCAATTGCCAATCTGCGCCGGCGGCAGTGAATTCTTTTCCGAACGCGAGCACGGCTTCGGGTGGCGCCATCGGATCGTCAAACCCATGCATCGCTAGCACTTTCGCTTTGATTGGCTTCGTCGGCAAACTACTTGGCGTCAGCAAACCATGAAAGCTCGCAACACCACGCACATCGGCGCCGCTGCGCGCCAAATCGAGCACGCATAATCCACCGAAACAAAAACCCATTGCCGCAACGCGCTTGCTATCCACTTGCGGCAATCCGCGCACTGCCGTTAACGCGGCCGTAATGCGTTTCGCCAATGCCGCGCGATTGGACGCGAGCGGCGTCATCAACGCTTGATTCTCTTCGGTGGACTTGCCCTGCTTTCCGCCGCCGTACATGTCGAGCGCAAATGCGGCATAGCCGTGCCACGCGAGACGGCGCGCTTTGCGCGCGGTAAATTCACCGCGCCCGCTCCAATCGTGACTAATCAGCACTGCGGGAAGCGGACCGGCGCGACTCGGGTCGTAACAAAAAAATCC
>JAYTQU010000073.1:0-13544 GCA_043746555.1 Pseudomonadota bacterium
CTGAAAAATACTCACGTACTGCCGTGTACGCTGCGCTTTTTCAGGCCGTTGCGCCTTGCCCCGCATCGCTTGATCCCAACCTGACAAAGTAGAACTAATTGCGAGTTGCCAATCGCGCGCTGCCAGTTGCACGTCAGGGATTGACGACTATGCCTTTCAAGTTTGATATCGATACGACCGTCGGCGTCATCCGCGAAACGTGGACGGGTTGCGTCGATTTGATGGAACTGAAAGACAGCTGCCTTCCCGAAAGAACGCACAAGGACTATGTACTGCGTATGGCGATGATTTTCGATTTTCGTCAGGGGACCGCCTCGATTGACGCCAAAGACATCATGCAATTTGCGTTGTGGTTCGGCGATAAAGATCCGCCCGCCAGACATGCATCGTCGTATCGCGAGAAACCGGTTTTGGGTTCGCAGAGATGTTCGCGCTGATGAGCAATGCGGCGAAACATCAAACCAATGCGACGTGCGTATTTTATTCTTTCGAACAAGCGGACGCGCGGCTCGGTGCATCGAATCCCATCGACAGCCAACCGTAATTTGCATGCACGCCGCGCCTTCTGGATTTTCCTGCCGCAGCGCGAGCAGTTTTCCGGCTTCAGACCAACAATTCTTTCCGTTCCAATCGTCGTCGCTGCGGTAGGCTGACCTCTCGCCGATCTTGATCGATTGGCGATTTCGACTATCGATAACGAGACTTAGATGATCTTCGGGGAAGAATCGAATGCGCACTTTGAAATCCATCGCCATAGTTTGCGTCGCGTTTGTCGCTACATCGTTCATCGCTTTGAGCGCGCATGCCCAATCCGCATCGAATGACGATTCAACTCATCCCGGTCGTGTCGTGTATGAGCGTACGTGCGGTGCGTGTCACAACAATCCGGAAGCCTCGCGCGCGCCCGCGTTGGCAACACTGCGAAATTTCAGTCGGGCGATGGTCGAATATGCCATCGATGTCGGTTACATGAAGATGCAGGCGATCGATCTGAAACCTGTCGAGCGGACGCAACTTCTCGATTGGCTTTCGATGGGCCAAGGTAACGCGAGCGCATGGATCGCCAAGGCGAAATGTTCCGGTAAGACAGCGCTCATCGACGTATCCGCCGTACCGATTGCGACAACCTTTGGACTCGGCGCGCGCAATTTGCGCTACCAAAGCGCTGCGCAAACCGGACTCAAAACAGCCGACTTCGCAAAGCTCGAACTCGCATGGGCCATCGCCTTTCCACAAACTCCGACCATGCGTTCGCAGCCGATGGTTGTCGGGAATACGCTATTCGTGGCGGCAACCGACTCGGGCCGACTCTTTGCAATCGACGCTCAAAGCGGTTGTTTGAAGTGGCAGTACGAATCGCCGCATCCTCTGCGTTCTTCGCTCAGCTATGGCGAAATCCAAAAAGGAATGCCGGTCATTCTGATAGGCGATGCGCTCGGTGCCGTTATCGCCATCGATGCGATCACAGGCAAGCCACTGTGGCGCACCGATATACGAGTGCATGAAGCCAACCGCATTACCGGCACACCGACCATTTACAAGGTTCGGGTTTTCGCTCCGTTGTCTGGCGTCGAGATCAGCTACACCAGACTCGACACCTACGAGTGTTGCAAACTTCAAGGCGCAGTGGTCGCACTCGATCTCAAGACCGGCAAAAAATTATGGATCGGACGCACCATGCCGCCCGCCACTAAACAAAAGTTGAATCGCGCAGGCGCGCAACTATGGGGACCATCCGGCACGCCGATTTGGAGTTCGCCTGCCATCGATGAAAAACGCAACGTGTTGTATGTCGGCACCGGCGAAAACAATTCGTTACCCGCTACCAACACCTCCGACGCCATCATCGCATTCGATCTCGACACCGGCGAACGAAAGTGGGTGTTTCAAGCAACCAAGAAAGACGTATGGAACTACGCCTGTCGCAGCGGCGCGAACTGCGACTTCGGCGATGAAGCAATCATTCGCGATTACGACTTCGGCGGTTCCGTGATGATTGTCAAACGCAAAGACGGTCGCGATTTGTTGGTCGCCGGTCAAAAGGCGGGGGTGGTGTGGGCGCTCGATCCCGATAATAAAGGCGCATTGGTTTGGTCGACTAAGATCGGCATCGGCGGCGCGAACGGCGGCATTCACTGGGGCACGGCGACCGACGGCACACGCGTCTTCGCGTCGGTTAACGATCGTGGACCGTCAACGGATCAACCCGACGCACAACCCGGATTGCATGCATTCGATCTTGAGACAGGGAAACTTCTGTGGAGCCACAAAGCACAAGGCGATTGTAGTGGCGATCGTAAGCAGCGCTTCGCGCGATGCGCGACACGCCTCGGCTATTCGGCTGCACCGTTGGTTGTAGACGGCGCGGTGGTTCAAGGCGCCGTCGATGGAATTCTTCGTGTGTTCGATGCGGCAACCGGCGCGACACTTTGGACCTACGACACGATGCGAAAATTCGATACCGTCAACGGCGTCGCCGGTAACGGCGGTTCGATTGATTCGTCGCCTTACGTCGCGGCCAACGGAACATTGTTCGTTGTTTCGGGCTATGCGCGTTTTGGCGAAGCGCCGGGAAATGTGTTGCTCGCGTTTCGACCGAAACGAAAGTAACGATCGAATCGAAAACTAGTTCTTAAGATTAAAGAGCCGGCGATTTTCACCGCCCGCTGTCGAATCCATTTGTCGGATTAGGTTACAATTTTACTTTGTCAGGTTGGGATCAAGCTCTGCGGGGCAAGGCGCAACGGCCTGAAAAAGCGCAGCGTACACACGACAGTACGTGAATATTTTTCAGGCCGGTGCAACGCCGCACCGCGCGCTTCAGCGCAACCTGACAAAGTAGAATTAATAGTCGACGCGAACCGCTTGGGTGTAGACGCCTTGATTCGGCGCGGTCACGCAAAGCTTGCCGCGAAAATCGGTTCGTCATGGTGCGCCCCGCCATCGAGGCCTATCGCGATCGCAGTGTAGTCGCCGATGAACACGCCGTGCACCACATCGCCCGAATCCGTGACGGCGATGAATTGAATTTGCGCATTTTCGCTTTCCTACGTTAAGCGACGCAGTGGCGCGCCAGCGGTCGATTGTGACTGGCAACGCGCGGACGATGATGATGGAAAGGAGCGGCAACTGCTGGGTCTGCTTGCGCTAGCGCGACCACCGCCGCCGGCGACATAAACAAATGCATCGATGCGCATTCGTGTTGATTTTATCCTTGCAAAGAGTTTGAGACTTTATTGGTCCGCTCGCATCGGGGAACGCAAGCTTGCATTCTGCCGGGGCAACGATAAGGTCTCGCCGCACGAATATGCGCGGCGCGCATCTTAGGCTCGATTCATGACAGGTCGTGAGGGTATAAAAAATGTTTCGCTCGCAAATACAAGGGCGGGAAATTGACGCATTACTGTTAGCTCGAACGATTTGTTGCGTCGAACCGCTAGCGATTTACGGCCTAAACCCGCGAAGAAAATTGACGCATGAGGGTAATCATGCTTTTCACAATGAATCCAAATTTGGAAACTTCCCTCACGAGTAAACCTCGAAGTCGAAAACTCTTTTGGTCGCTTGGCGGTTGCTTGGCGCTCGCTTCGATCTATCAAAGTTCGATTGCTCTTCAACAGCGCCGGGACTATGATCGCGCGCTTTAAAATTCGTAACACAACAAAACAGGCGATGACTTACTCATGTGTGTCGCTAGTTAACTGCGATCGTCCGAGCGATCTCTCGGTCAATCTATCGGGCGAACGCCTTGGTTCTAACTCAATGTGAGAGCACGCGTCATCCGATCGAAGTCAATCACTCACTCTTGCAACACAGTCGCCGTACGCGGCGAATTCGAATGCACCCATCGTCGGTGCGGAGGTTCAATCGTGATTACAGTATTAGACTCCATTTGCAACGCGATCAAAGTAAGCCGCAAATCGCTTACCTTATTGATTATTTCCGTTCTCATTTTTGGCGCTGCTTCCGGAGCGGAGGTGCCGGCGTTATCCGCCAATCCCTCTACGGTCGCGCGCGCGACGTTGCTACGTCCGGGCGACCGATTGGGCGGCAGATTGACGAGCACGCGCAGTGTCCACGTCATGATCGCTCTTAAATTGCGCAATCGCGATGTCTTGGATAGCTTCATCGCCGTAAACAGTACGCAACGTGGGATGGGGGTGCCGCAACCGATGAGTGCGCGGCAACTCAGCGTCGAACACTTGCCGACTCCGGCGCAGGCGCAAGCAGTGGTCGACTACTTGCGGAATGCCGGATTTCAAAACATCGCGGTCGCGCCAAATCGTTTGTTGGTATCGGCGGATGGGCTGGCCGGTGCCGTAGAGTCTACTTTTAAGACCACCTTGATGCAGGTGACAACGCGCGATGGCCGCGACGCACATGCCAACACCGATCCGGTAACAATTCCCGACTATCTGCAAGATAGCGTGTTGTCGGTGATCGGTTTGCAAAACGTCTACGAAGTACACACCATGTCGAGAGCGCTGGCGACCAGCGTGTCTCCGGACGCCGTAACGCCGCAAGCGGTGACCGGTCACAATCCCAATGATTTTTCGTCGATCTACGGTGCCGCTTCATTGCCGAGCGCCGCCGGCGTGACGGTCGGCATCATGACCAACGGCAAACTCACGCAGACCATTACCGACCTCAATACGTTTACCTCCAACAACGGTTTGCCCACGGTAACGACTCAGACTGTCAATACCAACGGGACGGGTTCCGACACCGCGGGCGTTACCGAATGGGATATCGATAGCCAGGATGTTGTCGGCGCGGCCGGCGGCCAGGTGGGAAAGATCATCTTTTACAATGTCCCCACGCTGTCGAACTCAAACATGACGGCAAACATCAATACCATCGTCAGCGCCAACGCCGCAAAAATCATTAACGTCTCGCTCGGCGAGTGCGAGACCAGCGCGCGCAGCGACGGCTCGGCGGCGGCGCAAGATCAAAGTTTTGCGGTTGCCGTTGCACAAGGGCAAACGTTTTCCATATCGACGGGCGATTCCGGTGCCGACGAATGCGGCAACGGCGGTATCACGCCGAGTTGGCCGGCGGCGTCGCAATACGTTGTCGCGGTTTCCGGAACCAGGCTCGATGCATCGTCGACCACGTGGAATAGCGAAATCGTTTGGAACGATTCGAATGGCGCAACGGGCGGAAGCCAAAGCACATTCGAACCTAAGCCGAGCTGGCAAAACGGATTGGTCGGCGGCACGACGCGCGGAGTTGCCGATATTTCCTTCGATGCCTCTCCCAGTTCCGGGGCTCTAGTCATCGTGAAGGGGGCAACGCAACAGTGGGGCGGCACCAGTTTAGCGGCGCCGATTTTTGCGGGACTGTGGGCACGCGTGATTGCCGTGAAAGGTGCCAGTGTCGGGTTCGCCGCACCGCTGATCTATGCGTTGCCCGCCTCCGATTTTCACGACGTAACATCCGGCAACAACAACGGTTCAAACGCCGGACCGGGTTACGACTTAGCCACTGGCCTGGGTAGTATCGACTTTGGCAGCGCAATAAGCCACATCGGCGGCTCCACCGGAAATGTTGCGCCGGTCGCGAACTTCAGCTCAACCGTCAGCGGCCTGGTCGCAAACTTCACCGATAGCTCAAACGATAGTGACGGTTCGATCGTTGCGCGTAATTGGACTTTCGGCGACGGCGGCACATCGACAGCGACCAATCCATCGCACACTTACTCTGCGGCGGGCACTTATAGTGTCGTACTCACGGTTACCGACAACGGAGGCTTGACGAACTCGAAGAGTTCCTCGGTTACAGTCTCGAACGGCGGCGGCACGACGTTCTTCCAGAACACCACTTCGCAAGCCATCAACGATTTCCAAACCATTACGTCGTCGATCGTGGTGAGCGGCCTGACCGGATCGGGCCCGTCTAATCTTCAGGTTGCGGTAAATATCACGCACACCTACATCGGCGATCTCACGGTTGATCTGATTGCCCCGAACGGCTCGACCGTCAGACTGTGGAACCGAACCGGTGGCGGCACTCACAACATCGTTCAGACATTCATCGTTGACGCATCGGGAATTACCGCGCCGAACGGCACGTGGAAATTACAAGTCGGCGACCACGCGCGCCGGGATACCGGCAGGCTGAACAGTTGGAGTCTGCAATTCTGATCGATGTATTTCTCGGCGGCTAAACGCCGGCGCGACCGCGCGCGATTGTTTGTACGCATACGACAAACCCGGCCTACGGCAACGTAGCGCCGGGATTTTTGTGTCAGAGCGCGCGCGAATATGATAGCTTTATCGACGCATCGCCCTGTTCGCTGACGACGCGATTGGCGACCAAGGACAGGACGGCCGTCTTGCTCAACTGAATCGTTTGCTTCATTGCCAGAATATCCGTGTGTCGCAATGCGTAAGTCGTTTCATTGGTATACATGATAGCAACGCTATTTCGATCGCTGAGCTTCGCCCCCACGCTCGCGAGCAGTCGCTGTGCAACCGAATCCGTTTCGATCTGCGCGCCCAATTCGCGAAACTCCTGACTCTGCAAACGTGCGCGCAGATTCATTTCGAAGCGCTGATCGCTGTGATGCAAGCCCACGCGCAGCAACCAACCGGCACCACCTTCGTTCTGGCTATTGACGTACTGACTACTGACGTTTTGACTACTGGCCACCGCCACGGACGCATCGCCAATCGCACCCACCGGATGCGTCACTTCTACGCCTACGATACCCAAATCTTCTTGCAGATATTCGCCGTGCGCTTCAATTTCGAGTCCGGAGTCCGTAGCGCATAACACGGTGGTATTCGCAAACCAAGGGCCATAGCTATTGCTAGCGATAGCGTAGTCGCGGCGCGCCCGCCCGATTCCCATCGAAAACGATTTACATCCCACTGGTGCTTTGTCGCGCTTTGCAACGAGCGGTTGGCTAAACGATTGGGTTCGCCCAGCCGAATCACGCGCGGTAAACGACACCGAGTTGGCATCGACAATCGCCACCGACTTTTCCAGCGATAGACCGTGCCTCGACAGGCCTGTTTCGAGCGACCGATTGGCCGCAAGCACAGCGTCGATAGTGGAAGGAACAATCGCAACGCCCGCAAGCGCCAAGCGATTGGCTGCAATGAGATCGGAACGTAACGCGAATGCGGTACCGAACTGCACGCCTGCAAAGCGCACCGCACTGCCCCAATCGCCGGGATTACTAACGGCATCGCCGAGCCGCACTTGATGCGATGAATCGTCGAATTCGCGAGTCCAGGTGGATTCAAGGCGTAATAGCGAATCGGTTTCGCTGTCCAGTGACGCGATCGCCGTTGTGCTGAGCCGGCCGCCGACAGTCGTCAGCCGCGCATCCCACGACGAGCCGGATTGCGAAAACTGCTGGGCCGACAGCACCGGCCCATCGAAGACGCCGGCCGCGCTCGATCCGCCAGCAAACCCGCTCGCAAGCAGCCAACTAACCGCCACGGCTATCGATCGAGATTCAATCACTAGAGGCTACGACTCACAACTGGACGACCTTAACAATACGACCCACGAAATATCATGCAGGCAATACAGCGTAAAACAAACGTCAACTTCCGAGCGCCAACGATACTTGGGATAGCTTGTAGCATCGAATCGCGAATCTGAATGTGGCCGCGATCACAAACAAGTCTAATTAGGAAATACCGAACAGGACAGCCATCGAAATGGCCCGTACGCTTAGTGACTTTGTTGCCGCTTTGCGTTCACCGCCGCCTCGCTTTGTGAACTAAATGCCAACGCAGAATTCGTCTCGCGAAACCCGTATCTCATTCGGATTGCTTTCTGTACGTCTATAGACCGATCGGTCTAATTGTATTAGCATTACTTCATGCCACCGATACACAGCAATACGCAACCAGCCGATATGCAACCGGACTTTCAACCGCACTTTCGCAAGAGTCCCGTTACCGATCCATGGGAGCCGCTCTACTCGCGTCGACGCGCTGACGGCGTTGATCTCCTATTTGACGTTCGCGATGCGCATTGCAACTCGCGCGGATTCCTGCACGGCGGCGTGCTCGCGGCGCTGTGCGACAACGTGATGGGCTTGTCGTTGGGCGCGCTGATCAATAACCAAAACGCCAATATCGTCACAATCAACCTCGCGCTTGACTATGTCGGTAGTGCGGCAGTCGGCGACCGAATACTGATCGAGCCTCGCGTTATTCGAGCCGGCAGTCGCATTGGCTGTTGCGATGCGCTGGTGAAGAGTGGCGATAAAGTCATTGCACGCGCCAACGCCAACTTCAGCGTTCGAATTGTCGAAACCACGTCAACATGAAACACGCGGTATTTATCGAACCCGGAAGACTCGAATGGCGTGAAAACGCAGCGCCGCAACTGCATCGCACCGGAAGCTGTTGTGACCAGCGTCGCGCCCGCGTTGATCGGTCCTGAGTTTCCAATGTTAGAACTCTATTCGAAGGGACTTACTTACAAAATCGGCCGACCCAATTGTCGTTCCGGTCACGACGGCGCGTTGCATGCCTGGAGCGCTTGCGGATTCGAGCCGGACATAGTGCGACCGCTCATTCGTCCATTCGATACCGCATGCGAGACCTGGATCGATCCGGCGATGTACGTGGCGGTAACTCGTCTGTAGTGTCGTTTGCAGCCGCGACGTCGCGTAAACTCCGCGGATGGCGACACAGCGAAAGAAACGTCTTCCAACTCGCGATCGAATTTTAAGCGCGGCGAAACACCTGTTTCAACGACGCGGTTATTACGCCGTGGGTACCGCCGAGATACTCACCGAAGCGCGAGCGCCTAAAGGCTCGATGTATCACCACTTTCCCGGCGGCAAGGAGCAAATTGCCATTGCCGCGGTCGAAACCATTCGTGGCGACATGATGGCCATGCTCAAGCAACTTGAAGCGAGTCAGTTATCGGTGGCGGAGACCCTACGGCAACTCGCCAAGGGCATGGCGCGGTGGTTGAAGGATTCGAATTATCGCGAAGGCACGATGCTCGCTTCGACGACCGTGGGGTCCGTGCCGAATCTACCTAACTTGCACGCGGCGATTAAAGATGGATTCGATGAATGGCGCGAACACCTCGCGAAGCGGCTGACTCAAGAAGGTTGGTCGCCGGCGGCGGCAAACAACATGGCGCAGACCATTATTGCCGGCATCGAAGGCGCGATGATTCTTGCGCGCATCGATCAAGATGAGCGAGTCGTGGTCAAAATCGCGGATGCGTTGGCCGGATTGGCCGCCAAAAGTCGTTAGGCGCGATATGGTTGATACGGCAGTTGCAGCGCGTCGGCCACTGCTTGGTAAGTGATTGCGCCCGCATGGACGTTGATGCCATTGCGTAAATTCGCATCGCTTGCCAACGCTTCCGTCGCTCCCTTTTCTGCAAGCGCCTTCACGAAAGGCAGTGTCGCGTTGGTCAACGCAAAAGTTGCAGTGCGCGCGACTGCGCCGGGAATATTCGCGACGCAGTAGTGCACGATGTCGTCAATAATATAAGTTGGATTCGCGTGCGTCGTGGGTTTACTCGTTTCGAAGCATCCACCCTGATCGATCGACACATCAACCAGCACTGAACCTGGCTTCATTTTTTTCAGCATCGCGCGCGTGACGAGCTTGGGTGCGGCTGCGCCTGGAATGAGTACTGTGCCGATCACCAAGTCGGCCTGGATGACTAGCGCTTCGATAACGGCTGCGGTCGAATACGCTGTGCGAATGCGACCGGCGAATTGCGCATCGAGTTGTCGCAAACGCGCCAGCGAACGATCCACCACCGTCACATCCGCGTGCATGCCCATCGCCATTTGCGCCGCGTTGGTTCCCGCAACGCCGCCACCGAGAATGACCACTTTGCCGGGTGCAACGCCCGTTACGCCGCCGAGCAATATGCCGGAACCGCCGCGCTCTTTTTCTAGGCACGCCGCGCCGACTTGCACCGACATGCGCCCCGCGACTTCGCTCATTGGCGTCAGTAACGGCAACGAACCATCTATTGCAGTGACAGTTTCGTAAGCGATGGCCGTCGCGCCGGATTTCATCAAGCCTTGCGCTTGCTTCAGATCGGCCGCCAAATGCAAATACGTAAACAACACCTGTCCCGCGCGCAACATTTCGCATTCGTTCGGTTGCGGTTCTTTGACTTTGATGATGAGATCGGCGGCGAAGACGTCCGCCGATGCGTTCACGATTCGCGCGCCGGCTGCGACATACCGCGCATCATCGCAACCCATGCCGGCGCCTGCTTGCGATTGCACCAGCACTTCATGGCCGGCGCGCGCCAATTCGTGTACACCGTGCGGCACCATGCCAACGCGAAATTCTTGAGTTTTGATTTCTTTGGGAACGCCGATACGCATGGTTATTTCCTTTGCGACCGGCGATTTTGCTGGACGCCTAAATTTGAATGGCGGCATGATAGTCGCCAAACTACCGGCAGCACATGAGTATTACGATGAGTCGCAAAAATGAATGAACAGCTCGCAATCATTCAGCCTGGAATTCTCGCCGATATTCCGTCGCACGCGCGATACTTGACTTTCGCGTTGCGCGACGACAGCCGAGCGCGTACCGCGTTACAAGCGCTGCGCAACATCGTCGATGGCGATAGCTGTGTGGTCGGGCTTTCCGAATCGTTGGTTGAGGCGCTCGACGCGAATGTGGTCGGACTCAAAGCGACAGCCTCTCTCGCCGGCGCGGGAATCGAAATTCCCGCATCGCCCGGCTCACTGTGGTGTTGGTTAAGAGGCACCGAGCGCGGAACGATGATTCACAGAACGCGAGAACTATCCGCGACTCTTGCGCCCGCGTTTGAACTCTTGCATGCCGTCGACGCCTTCAAATATGGAAGCGGTCGCGACCTCACGGGTTACGAAGACGGCACCGAAAATCCGCTGGGCGACGATGTCATCGATGCCGCAATTGTAGCGGCACACGGTTCAGGTCTAGATGGATCGAGCTTCGTCGCCGTGCAACAGTGGCGACACGATTTAGCGCGATTCGATGCGATGTCCTCTCAAGATCAAGATTATACGATTGGTCGCCGCAAAAGCGACAATGAAGAAATTGACGACGCACCCGACTCCGCGCACGTGAAGCGCACCGCGCAGGAAAGTTTTTCGCCACCGGCATTGGTCGTGCGGCGCTCGATGCCGTGGGCCAACGAAACCGAACATGGCTTGGTGTTCGTCGCGTTCGGTCATTCCTTTGTTGCGTTCGAAGCATTACTGCATAGGATGATCGGCGCGGACGACGGCATTACCGATTCGCTATTCAATTTCACGCGACCAATCACCGGTAATTACTATTGGTGTCCGCCGATGCGCGCTGGACGACTCGACCTGTCAGCTCTTGGTCTTTCGCAGGGACTTTGATGCTCAGTGTCACCGACAGCGCCACCGTCAGCGCGACGCAACTGCGCGATCTCTGGTTTCACACCGGCACTGCCTGCAATTTGGAATGCCCATTTTGTTTGGAGGGGAGTAAACCGGGCGATACGCGACTTGATCGCATCTTGCTCAATGAGATCAAACCAATCATCGATGAAGCCGTGCGGCTTGGTGTCGAACGATTTTGTTTCACCGGCGGCGAACCGCTGATCGTGAAAGACATCGTGAAAATCCTGAACTATGCCCTGCAATTCAAACCTTGCTTGCTGCTGACCAACGGCACTGCACCGCTAATCAAACGCGCACATCAATTGCAGACGCTCAAACAACAGCCATATCCATTGTCGTTTCGCGTGAGCATCGATCATCCCGATGAAAGCGAGCACGACGCCGAGCGTGGTTGGGGAAATTGCAAACGCGCTATCGAAGGATTGAAACTGCTTCATCAAGCCGGCTTCGATATTTCCATTGCACGCCATTCCAAACCGGACGAAAACGAAAGCGTAGAAATTGCCCGCTACCGTGTGTTGCTCGCGAAACATGACTTACCGACTGATCTCGTGATCGCACCGCTTCCCGAACTCGGACGCCCCAGCGCAGATTCTTCAATCCAACCACCGACCGCCGAAGAACTCGCGAACGGCCTTCACCGACCGATGTGCGCGATGAGTCGCATGATCCTAAAACGCGAGGGCCAACTGCGTGTTTACGCTTGCGCACTCACCGACGACGACACCCGCTTTGACCTCGGTCCCTCAGTCACCGCCAGTCTCACAACACCCATCCCGCTCACTCACCACCGCTGCGGACAGTGCGTGAGGCGCGGTGTAAAACTGGGGTAAGCGTCGAAGTTCGCGCACTCAATCTCGCGTCGAACCGCAGCAGCCCGCACTGTCCCCGGAACCTTACGGTACAATGCCGGTCCGATCCGAATTCGCACAATAAATACAGCACCATGAAGTACTCCGTTTCCGACCGCGGCGCGCGCGGCGCCCTGGCACGCATCGCAATTTTCGCCGGATTTCTTGGCGCAACTCTGGTGCCTATTCAATCCCAGGCCCAAGCAGCACTAAGCCCACTGATGTACTTCAACGGCTCAAGCGCGGCGGGCGCACTGACTTTAGGCAGCGACGGTAAGTTGTACGGGGTCGCATCCGAATCGACGTTGGGTAGCGGTGCCACTGCTGGACTGCTCTACAAACTCACTACCGATGCGACGCAAATCAGCACGCTCTATCAATACGGCAAGTTAGGCAATTTCACCGGTGGCGGCCCGCGCGGCACGCTAGCAAGCGATGCGAACGGAAATCTATACGGTGTAACCGCCTACAACAGCATCGACTCGACCACTCTTACTCCCTTCCCCACCGGTAACGGCACGATCTTCAAAATCACCGAAGCTGGGGTGTATACACGTCTTTATTCTTTTTCCAACTACGCGAGCACCACTGCGCCCTTCATTAATTCGGACGGAGCGGTGCCCGAAAACTCGCTGCTGCTCGGAAGCGATGGCTTTCTTTACGGGACGACAACAACAGGCGGACCCAACGGAACGGGAACGATATATAAGATCGCGACTGATGGATCGGGATTTACAATGCTCCATGCGTTTAATGCGGTCACTGGCGTCAACGTCGATGGACGGTCGATCAATTCCGACGGCGTCAACGACTATCTAGCCCGACAACTGCAACTGTTCCAACAACCGCGACTCTACGTTGCCACCGATGGCAATTTGTATGGCACGACCAACAGCGGCGGCGTTAATGGCACGGGCGTGATTTATCGTATCGGTCGCGACGGATCGGGTTTCAGCGTGTTGCTAGCGCTCGATGCGAGCCCCGACATTGACACCACCACCGGCGCAATCAAAACCAATGTGAGCGGCGGTTATCCGGGATCGGGCTTGGTACAGGCAAGTAATGGTCTTCTATACGGTACGACCAACGCATTGGGCGCGAGCGGTAACGGAACGATTTACTCGATCGCGACCAACGGAAGCGGCTTCACGGTGGTGAAGTCTTTGGACACCACCACCGGCATCCATCCGCTCGGAGAACTCATTGTCGCAAACGACGGCACAATCCTGGGGACAACGAGCGCCGGCCCGATACAGTCGGACGGCACAACGCAGGGCGTCGGGTCGGTCTTCTCAATGAGTGCGGACGGCGCGACGTTC
>JAYTQU010000074.1:0-3061 GCA_043746555.1 Pseudomonadota bacterium
ACGCCAGTGAGCAACAACGATATCGTCGTGCTGAGGATGAAGTGATTGGCTGAAAGAGCGGATACGAAAAAGTCGGCAAGAAGATCAGGAAAAATTTAATTTCCTGATTGATTAGCGTGATCAATCGATTGCGCGTCTACCTCGCAGATTGGGATCGGTGAACTTAAATTCTTCCGCGACGAGATTGGTGGAATTTTCAGTGTCCATTGTCTTATCGTCATAGAGATAATACGTAATACGCGCGGATAGCGTCGTCATCGACAGTTCGATTGGCAGTGCATGCTCTCGCCCGTCGCCGCAATCAAATCGAAGGAATTCCGCGGAGAGATTCAGCGCTATACTCAGGTTCCGATGACAACGCTCCCGATGGAAATGCGCTAAGAGACTCAATACAACAGTGCTTGAACTCAAACTTGCGACCCAACAGGATTCGGTCACGATTTCGCGCATGTCGGCAGCGTTGATCGAGCAGGGGCTACCTCAGACCTGGTCGGCGAGACGCGTGCGCCATCATATTCGTCGCAAGGATAGTGTCGTGTTGATTGCTAGAGACGCTGAGCAAGTCATGGGATTTGCGGTCATGGAATTTGGCGAGCATTCCGCACATTTGGATTTGCTTGCCGTGTCGACGCTTGCTCGTCGTCAGGGTCTCGCTCGGCGCATGGTCGAATGGTTGCACGACACGGCGATCACCGCCGGAATTTTTTCAATTCATCTCGAACTCCGCGTGTCGAACGGCGTGGCACTCAAGTTCTACACCGCAATGGGCTATCGTCAAACCGATTTCAAGTCGCGATACTATTGGGCAACCGAGGGCGCGATCTGCATGAAACGCTATTTGGCAGTGAGTCCCCAGAGTCCAAGTGTGTTTTCTCTGCCGAGCAAATACCTCGTGCGAGAAATTGGCTAGCAGAGTTCTTCGTCCACTTCACTCAGCCGCGCATCGTATCTTGAGTTGCCGATGTCGAACGCGATGCGGGAGACATAGACGAGGATTGAAAAAGAGTTAGATGACCCCGATTAGGCGGAACGGAAATGGGGAGCCTCCCCATTTCTCATGCTGCTATCATTCGCGGCATTGATCCAAGAAGTCGACTAGAGGTGATTCATGAGTGCGGTTCAAGCAGCCAACGTTCAAGTTACGGGACTCAATGCGTTCAAACCGAGAATATTGCACACGGCTTATTTTGTTGCGGATATTGACCGGTCGCTAAAATTCTACGGCGATGTGCTCGGGATGCGTGAGCAACAACGTTTTGATCTGGGCGAGGGAGTGCAGGAAGTGATATTGGCCTTCCCGGAAAGCAAGGGCGCGGGCGTGATCTTAATGTGGAATACCAAGCGCAGTACGCCGTACCAATATGGCGATAGTTACAGTCGCTTTGTCATGATGGTGTCCGACCTCGATGCCGCCATCACGTACTTGACGGCCAAAGGCGTCGCGATTAGTAAGCAAGTCACCGACGCGGGTGCGCTTCGTTATTGCATGATCAAAGATCCCGATGGTTACACGATTGAAGTGTTGCAACTGAAAAAAGCAAACGCATGAATTCGATGGATTGAATGCAGGATGCGGGTAACACTTCGCTGAGCCTTGTCGAAGCATTCTTTGATTTCCAGAACCGTTCGATGATCAACGGAAATCCCGCGGGACACGCTCAGGGCGAACGGAAAAGGCTGAAAAACAGATCATTTTGCGCAATCACAATTTCGTGGGTAAAGCTCACGGAGGCTCTTTTGTCTAGCGCGCGAGCGGCGGCTGTGCAAGTTCAATCAACTCGGCTGCCTGTTCCTTAAACCATTTTCCGGCGGGCGGATCGACGATACCGCGCTCCGGATCAAGTGGACCGTTAGTGCCGCGCGTGCAACCTCCGTCGGACTCGCCAGGTCTCTTGATCCACAGTTTGGCGTCGAGCAGCGGATGCGATGTGACCGTGGTCGGTCGTTCGCCTAATCCGCGTCGCGGTGGATTGCACCACGCCTGCGCGTCGGTGTATTTGCCCGCAGGTGCGGTCCACGCGCCATGGCCGTTACGACTGGTATCGATGATGAAGTGCTTGAGTGTGGTTGCGTTGAGCGCGTTGTCCGCGTCGACGTTGAGCGAGTACCAATCGTCTACCTGCCGCCACTTTCGTTCGTCGTCATCGTCATTGTCAGCGGCGGTTGGAAGATAACTTGAACAGGCTTTGAAGCGATTCAGGCGCGCGTTCTCGCCGGACTCTTTAGCAATATGAGTTCCGTAGTGAATGCACTTCGATACCCATGTGCCATAGCGAATCAACTGCGACGTGGGTTGGTAGTTGGAGACGTTGATAAAAAATCCGTTCGTCCGCAGCACGCCAGCGCGCACTAATCGGTTGGCGATATCGCCCACTTCAAGCCAGCGACTGTGCGTACCTTCCAGATAGACCGCCGTGTTTGGCAGAGCCGTTAATTTATCGACGGCGTAACTAAGCTGTGCAATGCGTTCGTTCGCGGCGGTGGTGGCATCGAGTTGTGACGGTTGGCACCATTCCTTTTTACCAGCGAGATTGCTGAAATGCGGGATGATGCCAAGTCCATCCGGCTCTAAGATGACGACAGCGCGATGCGTGCCGATGCCGGCGGCAAAGCCACCTATCCATGCTTTGTACTCAACAGTATTCGCTGCTCCACCGGCTGAATACTGTTGGCAATCCCGAAACGGTAAGTTGTACGCGACCACGACAGGTATCTGCCGTTTGGCTGTTGCCTTAACAAGCAAAGATTGAATACTCGATTGCACTTGCGTTGGCGTGCCTCCGGTAAACCAAACCGCTAAGGGATACCGCGCAATCAGCAATGCGTTGTCGCGATCACGACCTTTCAAAGTGCGTAACGCGACATGGAATTCGTTGTGATCGGCATCCACATAGAGCTGCTGCGATGAAGTCAGTATGGGTCGCTTAGTTGTCGATGCCGCGAGCGAGCTACCAATGAGGTGTCCTGCCGATAGAGTCAACACGGCGAAAAGTATCACGGCCTTCACAGGAGACGTCGTTGCGATTGTCATGCGCTCATTCACCTGAGATAAGAAGGTTGC
>JAYTQU010000075.1:0-5191 GCA_043746555.1 Pseudomonadota bacterium
ACTGCGTGCGGCAAAACAAGGTCTCGCGATGATGCCGCCGCGACCGCAAGTGGAAGTTGATGAAGTCGCCGGGAGTTCGTCGTTAGGTGTTGGCCAGAAGTCAGAGAGGTAAGGGCGATGTGTCAATTGACTGAAATACCGGCTACGGCTCTCGCAGCGCGAAGCGATTCCTTTCCGGCTAACGCCTAACCGCTTCTTACTATGAACTCCACATCCTTCATGAATCTTCTGCGCAGCGGTGCCGGCGTGCCGCTTGGTTTGCTCGCCGTGTTGGCGATGGTCATCCTGCCGTTACCGCCGATCGCACTCGATGTGCTGTTCACCTTCAATATTGCATTGTCGCTGGTCATCGTGATGGCTGTGTTCTATGTTGCGCGACCACTGGAGTTCGGTGTGTTCCCCACTGTGCTCTTGTTGGCAACCTTATTACGACTCGCGCTCAACGTTGCGTCAACGCGCGTTGTACTGCTGCATGGACATACCGGGGCCAGCGCGGCCGGTCGAGTGATCGAGTCGTTCGGCGAATTTGTCATCGGCGGAAACTATGCCGTCGGTATTGTCGTGTTCGTCATTCTCACCATCGTGAATTTTGTCGTGGTGACCAAAGGCGCGGGACGTATCTCGGAAGTCAGCGCACGATTCACATTGGACGCGATGCCCGGCCGACAAATGGCGATCGACGCGGATTTGAATGCCGGATTGATCACGCAAGACGAAGCGCGTGCGCGACGCGGCGAAGTACGCATCGAAGCGGATTTTTACGGCTCCATGGACGGCGCGAGTAAATTCGTGCGCGGCGATGCGACTGCCGGCCTCATGATTTTGGTCATCAATATCTTGGGCGGTATCGGTATCGGCACGCTGGCGCACGGCATGGCGTTCGGCGCGGCGCTCAAGACGTACACATTGCTTACCATCGGCGACGGCTTGGTCGCGCAAATTCCCGCACTGTTGTTGTCCACTGCAGTGGCGATCATCGTGACTCGCATGTCCGG
This sequence comes from Pseudomonadota bacterium, assembly GCA_043746555.1. Taxonomy (GTDB): domain Bacteria; phylum Pseudomonadota; class Gammaproteobacteria; order Steroidobacterales; family Steroidobacteraceae; genus CAZQYC01. Next base: position 996 of record JAYTQU010000075.1, read on the forward strand.
TTCGCAAGACATGGGCGGTGAATTGTTTAAACAATTGTTCGGTCAGCCGCGCGTGCTCGGCGTGGTGAGCGGAGTATTGGGAGTGATGGGAGTCATTCCCGGCATGCCCAATTTAGCGTTTCTTTCTGTCGCCGCGTTGTGCGGCGTCGGCGCATGGCGCTTGCATCAACGAACGCTGGTCGAACCACCGCCACCGCCGCCGTTACCGGTGGTACCGCCATTGGATTCGAAGGAACTCACTTGGGACGATGTGCAACCCGTGGACATCATTGGGTTGGAGGTCGGCTATCGATTGGTGCCATTGGTGGATCGCAATCAAGGCGGTGAATTACTCGCGCGCATTCGCGGCATACGTCGCAAGCTTTCGCAGGATTTGGGTTTCCTCGTTCAAGCGGTCCATATTCGCGACAACTTGGAACTTCCGCCCAATGTGTATCGCATCAACTTGTTGGGCGTGCCCGTGGGCGAGAGCACGATTCAAGTCGATCGCGATATGGCGATCAACCCAGGCCGAGTATTCGGTAAAGCGACGGGAATCGAAACGCGCGATCCGGCCTTCGGTATGGAAGCCGTGTGGATCGATCCTTCGCAACGCGATCAAGCGCAATCGCTCGGCTACACGGTAGTCGATGCCAGCACCGTTGTCGCCACGCATCTCAGTCACATCATTCAGACGCATGCTCACGAGTTATTGGGGCACGAAGAAGTTCAGCAGTTGCTCAATGGCCTCGCCAAGAACGCGCCGAAGTTGGTCGAGGATTTGGTTCCCAAAGTATTGCCGCTGGGCATCATCGTTCGCGTATTGCAAGGCTTACTCGCCGAGCGTGTGCCGATTCGCAATATGCGCACTATCATCGAGACCATCGCAGAACATGCATCGCACACCCAAGATCCGGCGATATTGCAGGCGCAAGTGCGCATCGCACTCGGACGACAGATCGTGCAAGACATCGCGGGACTCAACGACGAATTGCCGGTGATCACGCTTGAGCCCGATCTCGAACAGCTGTTATCGGCCACGTTGACTCAAGGGAACGCAGCGAGTCCGGGATTAGAGCCGGGTCTTGCCGAGCGTTTGCAAAAAGGTCTCGCCGAGTCGGCACAACGACAAACGGAAAGCGGTCAACCCGCCGTGTTGTTGGTGTCGCCGCAATTGCGACAAACCTTGGCGCGCTTCATTCGCTCGATCGCGCCGACCATGCACGTGCTCGGCTGGAACGAAATTCCCGACAATCGCAAAGTGCGCTTAGTCGCGGCGGTGGGGAGATGAGTATGAACATGAAAACGCAATTTGGCCGCAGGTCGACTGGCTGCCGGCGGCTGGACAGAGTCTATAGCTCAGAAACGACGTTTTATCTGGCTGTTTGGCATCTTTGTTTTTTCTCCTTTCTGGCCAGCGGCAAGTGGCCAGTTTTCCAGCTGCCGGTTTGCCGCGGAGCTCTCCGATGAAAATTCGTCGTTACGTCGCGCAAGACATGCGTACTGCGCTCAGGCAAGTGCGTGAGCAACAAGGTCCGGACGCGGTCATTCTAAATACCAAGCGCAGCGGCGAAAACGTCGAGGTGGTCGCCGCGATTGATTTCGATCCGGAGGATTACCAAAACTCCGGTCATTCGGATAGCGAAAATAAAAACAAAGACAAAAATAACGATCTCAATGCCAAGGCAAACACAGGTGGATATGATTTTGCCGGTGTGATGAGTCGCGCGCCGCAACAGGAACAAGCGGAGCAAGCGGCAACGCAGAACCTCAACGGCGAACTTAATGCATTGCGGCGGATGTTGGAAACGCAATTAGCGTCGCTGGCTTGGAACGATCTTACGCGCCGCGCACCGGTGCATACCGAAGTGTTGAAGACAGTGTCATCGTTAGGCGTCACCGTCGAATTGGCTGCGGAACTCGTCTCGCAGTTGCCCAAGCGCATTGAATTGGCTGAAGCACAGCGTTTAGCGTTGGGTCTCTTGGCGCAACGCGTGCCGACTATCCCGGAGCGCTGGTTGCAACAAGGCGGCGTCGTTGCGTTTGTGGGTCCGACAGGCGTCGGTAAAACATCGACCATCGCCAAGATAGCGGCACGGTGGGTTTTGCATCGCGGCGCGCGCGAATTGGCGTTGGTGTGTACCGACAATTCGCGGATCGGCGCGCATGAGCACTTGCAGTCGATTGCACGACTACTCGGCGTGCCGAGTTACAGTGTCGAGAGTGTTGGAGCATTGCCGACACTGCTCGCGGATCTTGGACCTCGAAATCTCGTATTGATCGACACCGCGGGATTCAGTCAGCGCGATACGCGGCTTGTTCAGGAATTGCAACTTTTATCGCGCGTCGGTCATCGTCTGGAAACCGCGTTGGTGTTGGCAGCGAGTTCGCAGGCCGGTGCCATCGAACAAACCTTGCAACGATTTGCTTCCATCGCGCCGGCAAGCTGCGTACTTACAAAACTCGATGAAGCCGCAAGTTTAGGCGGTGTGCTATCGGCCGTGACTCGCGCGCGATTGCCGATTGCCTATGTCAGCGAAGGACAGCGCGTCGCCGAAGACTTGCATCCCGCGCGCGGACACCGGTTGGTCGCGCGCGCAGTGCAACTTGCGAAGAGCGCCGGCGCGACCGCCGACGAAGATTTGCTCAGCCGACGCTTCGGAGGAATTGCGCATGGCATCGCTTGAAGGTGTATCGAATAATGCGTCCGATAAGGTGCGTGGTGCGCGCGCGTCACGCGCGGTGCAAACCATCGCCGTTACCGGCGGCAAAGGCGGCGTCGGCAAGACCACGGTTGCGGTGAATCTCGCAACAGCAAGCGCCTACGCGGGTCGTCGTGTCTTGCTACTCGATGGCGATCTCGGATTGGCGAATGTCGATGTACTGCTCGGCTTGTCGCCGCGTTTCACGCTGGCGCATGTACTGCGCGGCGAACACACGCTCGAAGAAATCATTGTCGCAGCACCGCAAGGATTCTCGGTTGTGCCCGGCGCATCGGGCGTCGCCAATCTCGCCAATCTCGGGGTTACGGAGAACGCAGGCTTGGTGAACGCCTTCAGCAGTCTCGGTCAGCAGCTTGATCTGCTCATCGTCGATACGGCTGCCGGTATCTCGCACACTGTGCTGCAGTTCGCGCAAGCCACCCAGCATGTATTGGTGGTGATTTGCGACGAGCCTGCGTCGATGACCGACGCCTATGCGCTGGTGAAAGTATTGAGCCGCAGTCATGGCGTCACGCGGTTTCGCGTGCTGGCCAACATGACGCGAATGGCGGGCGAGGGCAATGCGTTATTCGATAAGTTTCAGCGCGTTGCGGCGCGTTTTCTCGACGTGACGCTGGAGTACGTTGGGGAAATACCCGATGACAGTTACATGCGAAAGGCTATACGCGAACAGCGGCCAGTGGCTGAGAGTTATCCATCCAGCCCCTCGGGGGTTGCGTTCAAGAATTTAGCGCGGAAGGCCGATACATGGCCTGTACCCGTCGGTCCGCGCGGAAATTTGGAATTTTTCGTGGAGCGACTGGTCAGCCGACCGGCCGCACAATTGGAGGTCGTGCGATGAGTGTGAGTGCCTATACCGTGCAGCGGTCGAACCGCGATAGCGATGCATTGATCTTGCAGCATGCCGAGTTGGTGAAACGGATTGCATATCATTTGGTGGGACGCTTGCCGCCATCCGTGGAGGTGGCGGATTTGATTCAAGCCGGAATGCTCGGGCTGCTTGAAGCCGCCGGACATTTCACGGCGGATCGCGGCGCGAGTTTTGAAACTTACGCCGGTATTCGTATTCGCGGCGCGATGCTCGATGCGTTGCGCAAGTTGGATTGGGCGCCGCGGTCGGTGCATCGCAAGGCGCGCGCCGCCGCGAGCGCGGTGCGCGAGATCGAAGCCGAAGTTGGGCGCGAAGCGCGCGACAGTGAAATTGCCGAACGCATGGGCGTGTCGATCGACGACTACCATCGCATCGTGCAAGACGCGGCGAGTTGTCGCTTGACGAGTTTGGACGACGCGGGGCCGGATGAAGAGTCGCCGTTGCAACGCACGGCCGATGAAGGTCCGGATCCGTTTAGTCGCATCGCGGACGAAGGATTTCGCACCGCGTTGGCGAATGCGATCGACGAGTTGCCGGAGCGTGAACGCATGGTGATGTCTTTTTACTACGACGACGAATTGAATCTCAAAGAAATCGGCGCGGTGCTTAAAGTGACCGAGTCG
>JAYTQU010000076.1:0-2348 GCA_043746555.1 Pseudomonadota bacterium
CGACATGGCACAGATCGAACAGCGTGCGGCGCAAGGCGATGAAAATTGTCGCCGTGCTATTACGCTGTATGCGCATCGCATTCGCAAATATATCGGCGCTTATGCGGCCGTCATGGGCGGTGTCGATGCAATCGTGTTTACCGGCGGGGTCGGCGAACACAGCGCCATCGTGCGGCATCGTGCAAGTCAACGCCTCGAGTTTTTGGGTGCGGTGCTCGATGAAGATCGCAATCGCGATGTGACGCTCACCAGAAAATCGCCGCTGGCGGATATCGGCGCCGAAGAATCCCGCGTGCGACTACTCGTGGTGCGCGCGGACGAAGCAGCACAGATGGCGCGCGATACGGCAAGCTTGCTGGCGCATCGAGTGGAACCTGGCGAATCGTTGGAAATTCCTGTCGCAATCTCAGCCCGGCATGCGCATCTAACCGTTGCCACCATCGGAAAATTATTCGGCGCGGACTATCAACTGACCAAACGCGCGGATCTATCGCAGCACGGGCAATATTCGGCAAACGAAACCATCACATTGATTGGACCGCGCGGTTGTCTCGAAAAGGTGCGCTTGATGGGGCCGCCGCGTCAGGAAGATCAGGTCGAGATTTCGCGCAGCGACGAATTCATGTTGGGCGTGGACGCGCCCGTGAGATTGTCGGGCGATCTCGCCAATACGCCGGGCATTACGCTTGCAGGTCCACTGGGTCGCGTCACAATCGCGCATGGCGTGATTTGCGCTTTACGTCATATTCATATGAGTCCGACCGACGCCAAGCGATTCGGCGTGCGCGATCGCGAAACGGTCGCTGTAAAGATCGACAGCGAGAGTCGCGATCTAACATTCAACAATGTGGTCGTGCGTGTCGCGCCCGATTTTGCTTTGGAATTGCACTTGGACACCGATGAGGCAAATGCAGCGGGTGTTGGTATACATCAGAACGCGGAACTGTTGACGACGACAGAGCGGCGCGCGACGATCACCGCGCGCGAACAGTAACAGCATGGGAGATTGATTCGGACTAACGGATCGCGTATGGAAGATGGCAAGCTGGATTCGTATGCGAATATAAATGCCTTTGAAATTCCAGCTCCTCCTTCTCTCTGAACAGCTTTCCTAACAGCACCGAACCGTCGCAGCGCGGGATCGCGCCGAAGCGCTGCGCTCCAAGCGACGCGCTGCACTCGCTGCAACACTGTGTCGTCAGTTTGAGTTGTCTGAAACTTTCGGTGTTCGGTGACGTCGATAGGATAAGGGCTAGAATAGGCTCCGTTTACCCGATCCTTGTACGGTGATACGCAATGAACAGCACTTCAACATACACGCCACCTGCGATTTGGAAGTGGGATAAGGGGAGTGGCGGAAAATTCGCCAACATCAATCGTCCTGTGGCCGGCGCGACGCACGAAAAGGAATTGCCGATCGGACGGCATCCCCTGCAGTTGTATTCGTTGGCAACGCCCAACGGCGTAAAGATCACCGTGATGTTGGAAGAGTTGCTCGCACTTGGGCATACCGGTGCGGAGTACGATGCCTGGCTTATCAAGATTAACGACGGCGAACAATTTGGCAGCGGCTTTGTCGCGGCGAATCCGAATTCAAAAATCCCGGCGTTGATAGACCGCAGCGGAGTGGGTAGACACGGCGGGGTCCCGATTCGAGTTTTCGAATCGGGTGCCATCTTGCTTTATCTCGCTGAAAAGTTCGGCGCGTTTCTGCCTACTCAGACTGCGGCGCGCGCCGAATGTCTTTCGTGGCTTTTCTGGCAAATGGGCAGCGCGCCATTTCTAGGCGGCGGCTTCGGGCACTTTTATGCGTATGCGCCCGCCAAATTGGAATACCCCATCGATCGCTACGCGATGGAAGTAAAACGCCAACTGGATGTACTCGACCAACGCTTGGCGCAAGCGGAGTATCTGGCAGGCGACGAATACACGATTGCCGATGTCGCTGTGTGGCCTTGGTACGGGGCATTAGTGAACGGCGTGCTCTACGGCGCGGGTGAATTTCTGCAAGTGCAGGAGTACACGCATGTAAAACGTTGGAGCGACACCATCGCCGCAAGACCCGCCGTCAAACGTGGTCGCATGGTCAATCGCACTTGGGGTCCACCGGCGACGCAACTACATGAACGTCACGACGCGAGTGACTTTGAAACGCAAACACAGGACAAATGCGCCCCGGTGACAGCTTAACGTTAGCGGCCAATGACTGTCCCTGGCTGATTTCCTGGTTGATTAGTGACACCGAAAGGATTAGTTCTACTTTGTCAGGTTGGGATCAAGCGATGCGGGGCAAGGCGCAACGGCCTGAAAAAGCGCAGCGTACACGGCAGTACGTGAGTATTTTTCAG
>JAYTQU010000077.1:0-7852 GCA_043746555.1 Pseudomonadota bacterium
GGATGCCGGAAAAACCCACGTAGCTTTCGAGTTGGGTGTCGCGTAATAAAAATCCGGCATCGATGACCAGCAAGCTCGTCATTAAAATCATCAGCCACTGGCCTAGCGTATAAGTCCGCTGAAAGAGCGCAGCCATTATCAGGCCACCAGCCAAGTTGAGCGCCATGTGTCGAAAGTTGGCGTGAACCAGGTGACCTGTCGCCAAACGCCACCACTCGCCGCCCAAGATGGCCGAGCGTCGATACGCCAGCAGCGCGGTTACACGATCGCCGCCGGCCCATAAGAGAACCATTAGCGCCGCTGCGAGTCCTAAAAGCCACAGTCCGAGACGTAGCTCTCGGGTCATCGCCATACCGCGCAAACCGACTTTGTTATGATCGCCCATCGCAGGTTTCGCCCGTTGCAGTCGTTACGCGTTGCAGTCACTAGGAGTGTTCATGTTACCTCGCCAGCCAGTACACCAAGCGCAGCGCAAATCGCACAAAGTCACGCGCGCGATGCGCGGTTTCACCTTGATCGAGATTATGGTGGTCGTGGTCATTATCGGCATTCTGGCGGCGCTCGTCGCGCCCGCAGTAATGAACCGGATCGACGATGCATCCATTGCCGCAGCCAAGCAAGATATTCGCTCCTACGAAACGGCGCTCAACTTGTTTCGCTTGGATAATTTCAAATACCCGACGAGCGAGCAAGGCTTGCGAGCGTTGGTCGAGCGCCCTGTCGATTCCAGTATTCGCAGTTGGAAACAAGGCGGCTACATCGACGGTTTGAAGAAGGATCCATGGGGATATGACTATCACTACGTTTATCCCGGTTCGCACGGTAAAGAATACGATTTGTACAGTTTGGGTCGTGACAATCAAGAAGGCGGCGAAGGCGTCGATGGCGACTTCGGCAATTGGGAGTCGGAGCCCGCGCAGAAATAGGCACTGTCGCATGCGCAGTCGGCAGTGTTCCGCGTCCGGATTGCTTCGCAGCGGATTCACGCTTATCGAAATGCTGGTCGTGGTCGTCATCATCGGCATCTTGGTGTCGGTGGTCGGCATCGCTGTCGGCGTCTTAGGTCGGGATACCGAAGTCCAGGATCAAACCAAAAAGCTTTGGGCAGTACTCTCTCAAGTAAAAGAAGAATCCGAGCTGCAAGGACGCAATGTCGGCATGCTGGTGGATCAAACCGGTTACGAATTCGTGCTATTCGATGCACGCAGTTGGTCGTGGAAACAGATTGCCGATGACGATTTACTGAGTCCGCGCCAATTGCCGCCGGGCTTGTCGATGACGCTAACGCTAGAAGGTCGCGACGTCGTGCTGAAACCGCACAACGAGCGCAAGCCGAATGAGGAATCAGACAGCGATAGCAAATCAAACAACAAGGCCGTGAGCGACACGTCCAATCCACTGGACAGCACAGACGGCAATGCCGCAAGCGATACGGCGGCGCTCGATTTTAAGAAAACCCTTCAAGACGCCGACATGGCACCGCAGATCATGGTGCTCGCCAGCGGCGATGTAAATTCGTTTGATTTGCGAATCGAACGCGAAGATGTCGATCATCGCTGGCACGTATTCTCCAAACCCGACAACACCATCGACTACGGAGAGATCGATGCGGCACCTTAAGCTATACAGATTCACACTGGGATTCACTTTAATCGAAGTGCTCGCTGCTTTGGTGATCGTTTCCATTGGCATGCTCGCCGTTATTCAGGCCGTAAACCAAGCCGTCAGCAACGGCGCATATCTGCGCGATAAAACTGTGGCGCAGTGGGTCGCGATGAATCAGTTGACGTTAATGCGGCTGGCGCAGACCCCGCCGGCGAAAGGAACCAGCAGCGGTGAAACAGAAATGGCCGGACAGCGTTGGAAATGGACGGCTGAAGTCGCAGAGACCCCTATTGAGAGCATGAAGCGTATCGATATCGCTGTTCGCGCCGCGGACGCCGACGAGAAATCGCAACTCGTCAGCATCACCGGTTTTTTCGGAGAGAAGATCGCGAAGCCCGGAACGTTGATTGCGCAGTACACGCCCGCGACCTTGCCGCCAAACGCGAACGCCATTCAACAGCAGCCGAAGCCATGAATTCTCCTGCGAAATATTCGGGCTTCACCTTGGTCGAGATTTTAGTGGCCGTCGCCATCTTTACGGTGGTGGGAATCTTGGCGATGGGCGGATACAACCAGCTCCAGCATCAAAGCGAGATCGCCAACGATCGCATGGAGCGCATGCGCGCCGTGCAACTTACGGTGCTAAAACTCGCTCAGGATTTTGAACAGTTAGAGCCGCGTCCGGTACGCGAGCCGTTAGGCTCCGGCGAACAACCGGCATTGCGCGTCGACACACGCACCGGCGCATTGGTGCAATTAACGCGTGCGGGCTGGGCAAATCCGGCGGGCATCGGCCGCTCGACGTTACAACGCGTCGAGTATCGATTGGAGAACGATGTCCTGTTTCGCGACCAACATCTTGCTCTCGATTCGGTTCTCAACGACGATCCAATTCGTATTCGACTGCTGGACAAAGTGCGATCGCTAAAATTTGAATTCTTGGACGTGCAACAACAATGGTCGAGCGAATGGCCGCGCTCGGGTATGCCCGAGTCACTGCGCGGTCGTCCGCTGGCGGTGAAGTTCGAGTTGGAATTGGAGGACTGGGGCAAGATCACGCGCGTGATCGAGGTGAGTAATGTCACCGTCAACTAAACCGGCGATTCGAAAGCAGCGCGGCGTGGCGTTGATCACGGCGATTTTGATGGTCGCGCTCGCAACGATTCTCGCGGTTGACATCGCATATCGCGGTTACTTGGATCAACGTCGCACGATGACTACGCTTGCGCTCGATCAAAGTTATCAACTCGCACTTGGCGCCGAAGCTTGGGCAGCGGATACGTTGGCGCAAGATTACAAAGACAATCCCAAAGTAACCTCCTTCGCGCAGAAATGGGCGACGCCGATTCCGCCGATTCCGGTCGATGGCGGTGAGATACAAGGTCAGCTTGAAGACATGGGCGGACGATTCAATCTGAACAACTTGGCCGAGACCGATCCGAAAAAACGCGATGCCTACATCAAGCAATTCAAGAATCTTTTGGCGATCCTGCAACTAGAACCGGAGTGGGCCGACAAGTTGGTGGATTGGATCGATAGCGATTCGAATCCCACCTATCCCGACGGCGGCGAAGACGACGCCTATAGCTCGTTGCAACCGCCTTACCTTACGGCCAACGTGACAATCACGCGCGTGAGCGAATTGCTTGCGCTCAAAGGTTTTGGCCTAGAGCGCTTTCGCAGGCTTGAGCCGTTCGTTTCGGCACTGCCGCCGGGAACGCCCATCAACTTATGCACGGCGCCCGGCGCGGTGCTCGACTCGTTCGGTAGCGCGTTGCGTCAGTTCAGTCTCGACGCGAAGTTTTTAGCGCGGCAACGAACCAGCGCCTGTTTTCCCGAACCGAAGGATTTGCAAACGGCGCTCAGCGCCAGCTCCGAAGAGGAAAGCAAGCGCGTCGCCGATCCCAAGATCGCCTCGACCACCAGTAACAATTTCCGCGCCACCATCGTAGTGACGCTTGGAAGTTTCGAGTTCACCCTGTACAGTCATTTGTTGCGCAGTCCGACCGGTGACAGTACGGCGGCCGTGTTCCGCAGTTTTGGCACCGACTAAACGCTGGTAGACAAAAGAAAGCTAACAATCATGTCCGACGTGCTTGTCATTCGACTAGGGAATAACTTCGGCGGCACAACACAGACACATGTTGATGCCGATGAAGTTCAATATCTGTTGGTCGATCCCGCCGGTGGACGATTGGGTGCGGTGTTGACCGGCCCCTTATCGCAAGCTGCGGTGCTGGCCGTGACTCGTCGCGTGATCGTGCTGGCCCCCGCTACCGAGGTCGTTTGCGCCGAACCGGAGCTGCCGGCGAAAAATGCCACGCGATTAGCGCAACTCGCACCGTTCGCGCTTGAAGAACAACTCGCCACCGACATCGACGCGATGCATTTTGCAGTCGGCAAACGCGGACCGAACGGACAGACGCCGGTCGGCGCCGTACGCCGCGAACAGTTCGAGTCGTGGCTCGCAATGCTCAGCGCGACAGGCATTGAGCCCGATGTGGTTTGTGCGGAATCGTCCGTCATTCCGGTTACCAATGGCGGAGCAACACTGATTGTCGATCGCGGCTTGTTGTACGTTCGGCATGCGCACGCGCCGGGATTGGTTCTTGACGTGCAGCCGCTTCGCGAAGCCTTTCATCTCGCATTGGTCGGTGAAGCTGGCGCGCACGTGCTCGGCGATTTGCAACTGTATGCAACGCAGCCCGACTACGAACAATTCCAATCCGAATTCGACGCGTTACGCAACACATTCCCCGGATTGCAAATCAAACTTCTTCCCGAGGGACCGCTGCCCTTGTTTGCGCCGCAAGCAATGAACGACTCGACGTTGAATTTTCTGTGCGGCAAATATCAACGCAAATCCTCGTTCGCAACATCGTTTGCGCCGTGGCGCTATGCCGCCGTCTTGCTCGGCATCGCGGCATTGCTCCATTTCGGCTACGGTGGGATCAACTTGTGGCGTTCGACGCGCGCCGAGCGCGATGTGGATCAAGAGATTCGCCAACTCACCCAGCAAACACTAGCCGGCGTGACGCTCAACGACACGCGCGACGCGCGCAAACAATTCGAATCGCGCCTCGCAATGGCCAAGCAAGGCGGCGTACACCGCGGACTGTTGTCCAGCTTGGCGACACTGGGCGATGCGCTTTCGCAGGCGCCGCAATCGCGTATCGAAGCGTTGTCGTATCGCACACAAACGGTGGACTTACGAATTACCGCCCCGAACGTCGATGCGCTCGACAAAATTCAACAAGCCGCGAGTGCCGCCGGCTTGAACGCGCAGATTCAATCGGCGACGCCGCACGACAATAAGGTCGAAGGTCGTTTGCAGCTCAAGTCGGGAGCATGAGCGCGATGAGTGAGTTCACCACATCGGTCCAAGTCTGGTTCAAGTCGCTGGAACAACGCGAACGCGGATTGGTCGCGACGGCCGCTACGTTGTTGGCGATCGTGCTGGTGTATTTCGCGATGCTGGCGCCGTTCAACAAAGCCATCGATTCGCGAGCCGCGCGCGTCGAACGCAAACAACAAGATCTTGCGTGGATGCGCGGTGTGTCGCCGATGCTGCGTTCTTTGGCAATGTCGCAACTCGGCGGTGGCGGCGAGTCGTTGGTGGTGCTCATCGATCGCACCTCGAGGCAAGCGGGATTGGCGAGCGCGCTCACGGCACAAACACCGAACGGCGAACATGGCATGCGCGTGCGATTGGAAGGCGCAAATTTCGATAGCGTGATCGTGTGGCTCTCAAGCCTGCAACAGCAATTCGGCGTGAGCGTGGAGTCGGCCAGTATCGATCGGACTGACAAATCCGGTCTGGTCAACGCGAGTTTGGTGTTGACGCGCGGCGGTCAGCAAAGCGCCGGCCCAATCCGCGCCCAAAGCCAGGCGAATCCAGGCTAATCCGCATGAAACTTTCTTGGCGACTCATCTCGTTCGGCTTTGCAGCCTATTTGGTTTTTCTCGTTGCCACCCTACCGGCCGGTACCGTCCTCGCGCGCATGCAATCGCAAGGAATTTCAGCCTCTGGCGTATCCGGATCGATCTGGAACGGCCGCGCAATGCTGCTGCGAGTCGGCAACACGGTGCTAGGCGAAACGAGTTGGCAAATGAAGTTCCTGCCTTTATTCACCGGCCGCGCCAGTGCCGACATTTCGATCAAACGCGACGCTGGCTCCGCACATGCCACGATCAGCAAAGGATTCGGCAAACGAATCAACATTACTCGACTACAAGGCGCGCTGCCGATTGCGGCGTTGGGCGGTTTAGGTCTGCCGGGCGGTTGGTCCGGTGATGTGCGCTTGCAGATCGCGCAGCTTGAGTTGGAAAACAGTTGGCCCACTCAGTTGGTCGGCGACATCGAAGCGACTAACTTGGTGGGACCCGCCAATCAGCCAACCGCGCTTGGAAATTATCGCGTCGAGTTTCCCGACGCCACAAACACCGCAAATGGAATCACTGGAACACTCACGTCGAGCGGCGAAGGTCCGCTGGATGTTAAAGGTACATTGCGGTTGTTAGCGAATCGTACCTACGTCATCGACGCGCAAGTCGCAACGCGGCCCAGTGCGCCGGAGTCGATTGCGAAAGCACTTCAGTACCTCGGCCCACCGGATGCGCGAGGCAGACGACCTCTGTCGATGTCGGGAAGTTTGTAAACGATTCGGTGGTGCCCGGGCAGGAGTTGAAGGGGCGGGCTAACTCTTTGATGAGAAAAAAGTTTAGCACAAAGCGATTTCATCGCTACCCCGAAACCTACCCCGCCGCCGCTCTTTCGTTTATTTTAACAACGCTACAGTGCACGCGCATGCTAGTCGATCTATAAATCGACTGCGCTATTTGACCTACGAAAGAACTTCAATTTAAGTATGTAGGGCAATTCTGCGCAAACTTGCGCACCGCAGTTCATTGCACTTGGTAACAAGCGTAGCGCATCGCAACCGGGCGTTCTGCGTTCGTCTCATGATTGAAATTGTTTGCATGCGAACGTAACCCTCTCACTATTTAGTTAGACGCCATCCGCATTGAGCGGATTAACTTAAGCAGCCGGAGGCGTCTATGTCCCTCGCGATTGAACCACTTCCACACCTGCGATTCGAAATCATCGAAGCGTCACGCATCTTACGCATGAGTCGCGCAACGCTATACGAACGGATTCGCGATGGCGAAATCAAAGCGCAGAAAGATGGACGCCGTCGATACATCACGGCGACTGAGTTACATCGCTACATCACTTCGAAGAACTAGATAACTCGGCTCTAGCCGCGTATGCCGCAGCGATGCCGCGATGTATTCGCGTGGTGGCGCTTGGTCATGGGGCCAGCAGGACCCGCGCCTATAACGCGCCTGGTGCTTTGTGCACACGTGCTCTTCATGGATCGAGATGGCGGCAACTGCCGTGTCGGCGTACGCCGTCTCGCAATGGTCACTGGTCTAAACAAGAACACGGTGGCGAAACATCGCGCGGACGCAATTAAAATCGGTTGGCTTGTGATCGTAGTCCGCTCTTCAAGGACACGTACTGCTGAAATTCAAGCTTCAGTGCCGGATAACATTTCCGATCACCCGAATTCCACACTGTCCTGCGAGACGGGACAGTCGGTGTCCAGCGCGGCCGGACACGCGACATCGATTTCTCGCTCTCAAGTGTACGGCCGGAGTGATTCGACTGTCCCGTTTCAGACATCGCACTGTCCCGCCGGACGGGACATACCTCTTATATCTCTATTACCTCTTAGGAGCGGAGTTCCAGAACGACTCGTTCGTGCGAATTCGGCGCGCGCAGGATGGAAAGAGCGCCGAAAACTTCAGGCAGTTCTGCAATCCTGGTTACTCAACGATAAGATGGCGCAAAAATACACGCACGATGCGGATACGCTGGCGCGGCTCACTCCATTGGAGTGGCGGTTTCCCGGGTACGAGGAGTTTATTCAGCAGCAACTCAATCGGGCGCCCGATCCATAACAAAAGACTAGTTGAGCAATGCGAAGTCGATCTCTGTCTTCAGGCATCAACACCAGCGCGAACACACTCCCAGCCAAGCGACAGGTGGTTTTAGACTCGATCGCGACCGTGTCAAATGGGCCCATTGGAGACACTCAAATTCCCGGTTAGCTGACGCTCAAAATGGCAGAAGCGGACCGTCGTAAGAGTACTAGCGAAGTCGACGTACGCTCGGTCAGTCTGGTATGCACCAGACACATTCCCGCAGCATCTTTTCAGCTTGGTTGATCGGATTTTGCGGCTC
>JAYTQU010000078.1:0-6526 GCA_043746555.1 Pseudomonadota bacterium
ATACAAACTCACACTCGATGGCCAAGTGCTCGGCTATTTAGGCAGCTCCGGTAAGCAACTCAAACAATTCGGTTGGATTCACGAAATGGCCTGCCCTAAAGAAAACGAACTGTACGTGGGCGAGTTGTTGAACTGGCGCCTGCAAAAACTCACGCTACATCCGACGGAAGCGCAACACTGATATGAAGCTTCGCGCCGCCGACACGCAGCGCGAAGCGGGCACGCAGCGGCGCGACTGGACCTAGGCTACGCGTTTTGCGGCTACGATCGAGTTATCTAGTGGTTTTCTAGTTCTACTTTGTCAGGTTGCGCTGAAGCGCGCGGTGCGCCTTGCCCCGCATCGCTTGATCCCAACCTGACAAAGTAGAACTATGTGTTGCGTCGCCCGTGCGAAGCCGCAGAGCGCTGGCCTTCGGCGTTGCGCGTCGCGCTCGACGATTTCGGTGCCGGGTATTCTACGCTCGGATATTTGCGACGCTTCCCCTTCGACAAGATCAAAATCGATCAATCGTTCGTGGTCGGCATCACGCGCGATCCCGGCGCGCCCGTGATCGTCACAGCGGTCGCAAAATTGGCGGCGGCATTGCAACTCGAAGTGACCGCGGAGGGTGTCGAGAATAACGAGCAAACCAAACTGTTGCGCGAGCTGGTATGCACCTCGCTGCAAGGATTTCTATTCGCACGGCCGATGACCGAAGACGATATGCGACAGTATGTCGCCACCGATTACACCATTGCCGGCTTGCCCGGAGTTCCCTGGCGTCGCATCAATTCGGTGACGGGCGAAGTGGTGGCTTAGTCCAATCCGCTTCTCGATCGAAATTCTATTGAATCGTCAAGCAAACCCGACGCTGCGCGCCGAATAAGTTACAGTGACGCAAGAGGGGGGTACCGATATGAAAACCATTCTTGCTTTCGTTGTCTGCGTGATCTTCTCAAGCGTTGCGTTCGCGCAATCCGCGCCGCCGACGCCGACGGGCGTAGTGCCCGGCAGCATCACCTGCGAAGACGTGCCGTATCCACAACCGGTTTCCTATTTTCAATTCACGCTATATGGACAGGATATACGTATGGCGTACATGGATGTGCCGCCGTCGGGAACGCCGAACGGACATACGGTCGTGCTTTTTCACGGAATGAATTTCGGCGGATTTTATTGGGGCGGACCGATCGATGCGTTGCGTAAGGAAGGCTTTCGCGTCATCGCTCCGGATCAAATCGGATTCGGGCGCTCGTCGAAGCCGATCATGCCGTATAACTTTATGGACATGGCGCGTAACTCGTTTTTGCTGCTCCAGCACCTGAAGATCGACAAGGCGATGATCGTCGGGCACTCGATGGGCGGCATGCTGGCGGCTCGCTTTGCGTCGCAGTACCCGCAAGTTGTCGAGCGCGTTGTGCTCTACGACCCGATCGGCGTGATCGATCCGCGCTGGGGTCGACCGTGGGGAAGTATCGACGAAGCGTACCAGCGACAACTCAACGTCACGTATCAAACTATCTTCGCGGGCATTCATCGCTATTTCTCGCACAATCCCTCGGCATGGAAACCGGAGTTCGAGAAATACGTTCGTTATCGCTATGCGTGGACATTAAGCGCGGACTGGCCGCGTTATGCGATGGTGCAAGCGCTCATTCAACGCATGCCCTATCTCGATCCGGTGGTGAACGATTGGGCGCACATCAAAGCACCGACGTTGGCGTTCGGCGGCGCGGAGGATAGTCTTGCCGGACCATCGAGCGTGTTTCGAGCGCGCATGAAGTTTATTGCCGACAGCATTCCCGACGGCAATGGTCGTCTCTATTTGATTCCCGGTTTAGGCCATGTACCGCACTTCGAAGCGCCGGAAACGACGTATCCGCCGCTGATTGCGTTTTTGAAGGAGGGACTGAATACCACTACAGCGAATAAGTAATCGATTGCTCCGATCCCCATTTCGCGATGATGGTCCGTCTCTATGGGAATCGGCAGCGCAAACAGTAATGTCTTCGAATAAGGCAATGTCCGATTGCCTCTGTAGGCGAAAATGGGCATCAATGCAACTCGCTTAAGCGATCGCCTGTCCGCCGCTTTCTATTGGAACGTCACGATGCAGATATGCCGAGTGCGTGTTGCTATTTGCCGACCGCCTACGCTCGCTTGGACGCTCGCGCTAAGCAGTCTATTTATTGACGCACCGAGTTATGCCGCGGCACCAAGCGCCGAGGATTTGGCGTCGTTATCGTTGACCGAGTTGTCGAAGATCGACGTTACGGCGGCGACGCTATTCGAGCACAATGACTTGAATACGCCGGCGAGCGTTAACGTCGTCACCGAAGAAGAGTGGCAACGTAACGGCGCACGCCGCGCGACGGATGCGTTCGGACACCTTGCCTCGCTGTATTCGATTCCACTGGTGTTTTCCGGTCAGGGCGTGTCGATTCGCGGATTGCCGCCGGGCGAGCGTCCGGGCGTGTTGACCACACTCGATGGTGTGCCCATTATCGATCTGCCTTCCGGTAACACCTTTCAGCGCATTCCATCGTTAAATCTCGGCGCCTTGCAGTCGATGCAGATTGTTCGCGGACCTGGTTCCGCTCTTTACGGCACCGACGCGTTTCACGGCGTGATTGCCATGCAGTCGTTTCAAGCGCGCGATGACATGGCCAGTGCAAACGGATTTGCCGCGAGCGATGGTTATTATCAATCCACTGCGCGATTGAGCCGGGAACTCGGCGCGGCAGGGCGCGCCAGTGCCGCCGTATCGGTGAACGGCCAGCCAGATCAACGCGTGCGCTATTCGTTTACCGATGTCGGTACCGGCGCGACACTGAACGGCGAGCGTGAAAATCGCTACAACGCGCAATCGGCGGTTCTCAACTTCAATTCCAATGTAGAGCAAGACTGGTCATACAATGCGGGTCTCTTCGCTCATCACTACGACGCGAATGACTTTCCGGGATTCGGGACGGCTGCGAGCGGCGAACGCGACACATCGGATTTTGTCGCCGATTTTTATCTAGCGCGCGTTGGCGTCAACAAGCGGTTTGCGGAACACGGCGAGCTTGTTTTGACCGGCTACTATTGGGATCTGGTCACCAGCGGTACGCGCTTCGCAAAAAACGCCGGCGTATTTACCATTCCCGTGGGTTCGCTGCATCAAGATCGTTTTGGCGTCAAAGCCGTCTACAAAGAGCAACTGGGCGACAGCACGCAGATCGCATTGGCATTGAGTTCGGAGCAGCAAGCGGTCCGCACCGCAAAAATTACCACGCTATCGGAGTCGGGCGTGATGCTTGGGTCCGTCGATCAACTGTACGCCAATACCGAACGCAAAACTCAAAGTCTCACCTTCGAAGGCAATACCGAGTTTTTCGAGCACCGCATGAGCGCGACCTACGGCGCTCGCTGTGACACCTTTTCCGATACTCGCGATCATGTATCGCCGCGGTTGGGTCTTATCTATCACCCGCAAAAAGACGCGGCCATCAAGTTGCTTTACGGTCATGCTTTTCGCGCGCCGGTTGCGATCGATATCTACGGCGCTGTGGGCTCCATTCAAGGCAATCCCAATCTACAACCGGAAACACTCGATGCGTTCGAGTTGGTGTGGCTCAAGCAAGCGGACAACTGGCGCGTTCAGATCGGCGGTTTTCACAGCGCGTGGGCGAATGGCATTGTCAATATTCCCAATGTTCCGCCGCCGCCATTGCGTGCAGTCAACCTTGGCGGAACCGACGCGAACGGTGTGGAGCTGGAATGGCGGGTACAACTGCAACGCTGGTCGGCGGACTCGAGCGCTATCTACGTGACTACGAATAGTGACCTCACCGGCGCATTTAACACCATTCCCAAGTCGACCATTGTATTTGGCGTCGGATATGCGCTGCCCGCGTTGCACGCCGACATCTATCTCAATCAGCGTCTGCAAAGCCATGTCGATGACAGCGAACCTGGCGCCTCATTCGTACCCAGTGAATTGCCGACGTATTGGCGATCGGACTTGCAGATGACGAAGCGGCTGTCGGCGAACGCCAAGCTTTGGCTGAGCGCACGAAATTTATTCGCGCGTAACAATCGCGTACCGACATCGCCTGCCGCGCAATTAGGCGTGCAAGACGACGGTTTCAGCGTCGGCGTGGGGATTGGCTATGGATGGTGAGTCGAACGGCAGCGCGACGCGGCGGTTCGTGCGGTTTCGATGGCGTCGCGAAGTTGCAAACCTCGCGCCAATCGTGTTTGGGTCATGCTGCGTCACAAGCTAAACCTGAGTGCGGCGCTTGTTTTTGCTTTAGTCGTTACCGACATGCGACCGGCGACTGGCTTCGAAACAGCGCCGGAATATCGACTTAAGGCAGTCTACGTCTATAACTTCATAAAGTTCGTGACCTGGCCTCAAAGTAGCCAGTCGTCGAAGAGAGCCTTCGTTGTTTGCGTGGTAGGGGACAATCCGTTCGGCGATGAGCTGCAGTTCGTGCAAGGCAAGGCGGTGAAGGATAAGGTCGTACAAGTCGATTCACGACGCGAGCTGGTTCACGACCCGGATCACAGCCTGGATCTGTTGAGGGATTGCCAGATGGCGTTCATCAGTCGTTCGGAGCGCGGTCGCTTGCACACTATTCTCGGCGCATTGCATGGCAAGCCGATTCTGACCGTGAGCGATATTGACGGGTTTGTGGCCGATAATGGCATGATTGGATTTTCCATTCGCGCCCACCAAGTCAGAATCAATATCAATTTGCGCGAGACACGAGCCGCCGGTTTGTCGGTGAGCTCAAAACTCCTGGAAGTCGCGAACGTAGTCAATGGCGACTCACCGCCAAACGGTGAACATTGATGACGTCGTTCAAGACGCTTCCGCTACGAACCCAAATTGGCCGGCTGGTACTGCTAATTCTGATCGGATCGCTCCTCGTCGGCGGCGTATCGCTGGTAGCGTTCGAGTGGCGAGATGGGCGAGCTGCATTGGAGCGCCGTGTGGTTGCGTTGGCGACCATCGTCGCATCGCGTAGTACCGCGGCCCTGATTTTCGGCGATGTAAAGACGATGCGGGAAATGATTCTGCCGTTAACCGCAACTCGCGAAATCGAAATCGCCTGCGCCTATTCAGCCAACAACGTCGTGGTGGCGGCTGTCGGTCGCGATGCCGAGGCCGCATGTCCGGCGCGGCCACCGACGGAGACACTGACGTATGACGATGGTCGGATGCAGGTGATGGCTCCGAGTGTAGAGAGTGACGAACGAGTCGGCACTATTTATCTTCAAGCGTCGATGCAAGAAGTGAAAGAAGGCGCTCTGCGATCGCTAATCGCGCTAACGTTGATTATTAGCGCGACCGGGATCGCAGGAATGTGGGTCGCGCGTCGGCAACTGCACACGCTCATCAAACCGCTCGATAACCTCACCGCGGTGGCACAGCGTATCTCGCGCGGTGCGTCGTACGATGTGCCGGAGTTGTCGAGTGGCTCGCAAGAGATCGCCACGTTATGGCAGGCGTTTAGTCGTTTGTTGGCGGAAGTAAAGCTCAAACAGGCCACGCTTATCGAGCGCGAACAAAATTTGCAACTCACGCTCAACTGCATTGGCGACGCGGTGATTGCAACGGATGCGCAAGGCCAAGTGACGCGCATGAATCCGATTGCCGAGCGGCTGACCGGTTGGACTTTCGTCGAAGCACAAGGCCAAGCGCTCAAGACGGTGATGCCATTGGTCGACGAAACTAGTCGCTCGCCGATCGACAACCCAGTGTACGAAGTGTTGGCGACTCATAGCGTTGTAACGGTCGGCAGTCACATGACGTTAGTAGCCAAAAGCGGGCGCGAAATTCAGATTGCCGATAGTGCGGCGCCAATTCGCGATGCCGACGGCGTGCTCAATGGCGTCATCATGGTATTTCAGGACGTGACCGAACAGTATCGGCTGCGGCGCACGTCGGAGGCGATACAGAGCCGCTGGCGCGCGTTGCTAGATCACATGCCGACCGTGGTTTTCGGTAAGGATGCGCAAGGTCGGTACATTTTCATTAATCGCGAGTATGAGAAAATATGGGACATTACCAACGACGCGATCCAAGGCCAAACCGATTACGATCGCTTTCCGAAAGAGTATGCCGACCGGTTTCGTGCCAACGATTTGTTGGCGCTCGCTTCCGAAAGACCTCTGTATATGGAAGAAGAAGCCAGTCTCGCCGATGGCGTGCATGCCTACCTGACGGTTAAATACCGCGTGCGCGACGACCGTGGCGATTATGCGGTGTACTCCATCTCAACCGACATTACCGCCGAAAAACAACACAAAGAACAAATGCAGCGCACGCAGAAGATGGACGCGCTCGGCAAACTCACCGGCGGCGTCGCTCACGATATCAACAATCTGCTCGGAATTATTCTCGGCTATGCAGAGCTTTTGCAAAACACGAAAGCGACTGATGCCAAACACCGCGAGAGCGTCGGCGAAATCATTCGTGCTAGCGAGCGTGGCAAGCAACTCACCGACAAGTTGCTTGCATTCTCCAGAAAGCGCACCTCGAATGCGGTGTCCACCGAT
>JAYTQU010000079.1:0-3157 GCA_043746555.1 Pseudomonadota bacterium
TGCGGGCGTAGCTTTAATGCGCTCAAGCGTTGGATAATGTAGTCCGCCGCGATAGTCAATGCGGACCGTGCGATACGTGTCGCCTTGTTTGATGAGCAGATCGAGCGGCGTTTCGATCGATACCGTTTTGAACTTCGTGGTGTTGCCGCCGCTCGTCGCTACGTCGAGGGCCGTGCCGAATCGCCATTCGGCCGGCAGCGTAACGCTGGCGTCGACCTTGATACGCCGCGAAAAATAGCCGGCGGGATACAGCGTGCCGACATACCAATTGAGTCGAAGCATTTCGCGTGTCATCTCGACGCCGCCATGCGCGCCCGGAATCCATTGCGGATTGAGCAGCGTCATCGGTCCGGACGCGACGACGGGAATCGTTTCGTGTACCAAAAAAATTCGATGCGCCAAATCGGTCGCGATATGCAAAGTTAGTGTGCCGGGATAAGCGATATCCTGCGGCGCTTCGATCGTGGGCGGGAACGGGAGTGGTTGCGGTTCGCTGCGCAGCTCTGCCATCGCCGCGCTCCAGCAACACAACACCAAAATCGACAACATCGTCGACAACATGGACGCGTGCTTCACGATAGACCTCGCTGTTTCGCGTACAGGTCGGGCTTGAATCCGACCAGCAGTTCCTTTCCGATCTCAAGAATGGGTCGCTTGATCATCGACGGTTGCGCGAGCATTAACGCGATCGCTTTGCGATCGTTTATGTCGCGTTTGTCGGCATCGGATAATTTTCGAAAAGTCGTACCGGCGCGATTGAGCACGATCTCCCAACCCAACGCGTCGATCCAGTGTTGCAATCGATCGCGTTCGATGCCGTCGACTTTGTAATCGTGAAAGCGATAAGCGACGTCGTGCCCGTCCAACCAGGCGCGCGCCTTCTTCATCGTGTCGCAGTTCTTGATTCCGTACAGCGTGATATTCAAGTTGCGCCTCGTCACCTATTCAATCGATATTGGCCGTTCACTAATGGGGCCGATATTGTAGTGACGATTGCGATGAGTTTCATTAACGGCAGCACTGCGCTTCCGGTAAGACCGATGAGCCGCGAAAAAACAAACTTGAGTAGTCGCGTCGCAAAGCGTCTAATCCTCCGCCCCAACTCGCCGCACTGTTAAGCACCCATGCCGCCCGAATTACCGTCCATGCCTTGGTTTCGTCGCGCGCTGTTGAGCGCTTTCTTGCTCGCGATTGCGGTGCTTACGTTTGCGGTCTTGGCGCCTTTTATTGTGCCGCTGATTTGGGGCGGCATTCTCGCGTACATCAGTTTGCCGCTTCATCGATTGCTGCTGCGTTGGTGTCGCGGTCGGCCCGGTCTCGCTGCAGTGGGAACGACCATCATCGTCACGCTGGTCATCATCGTGCCGATTGCCTGGCTGGCGATTGTGTTGCGTGTCGAGGCCGGGAATGCCTACGCGAGGGTTCAGTCGTTTCTCGCCTCGAAGCCGACGTTGCCCGATGCGTTGCGCGAGTTGCCGTGGGTGGGCGGGTGGTTGGAAGATATGTTAGCTCAATTGTCCGCCGATCCCGCGGCACTCAGCCGCAAAGTGATGGCGTTGGCGGAACAATCTTCATTGGAAGCGTCGCGAGTTATCGGTGGCGTTGGGCGCAATCTGGCCAAATTATTTTTCGCCATGTTATCGATGTTCTTTCTACTGCGTGACGGACCGCGAGTATTCAAGGAAATCAGCGTGGTTCTCGAGAGTATCTCAGGGCCACGCGTGCGCGACTATCTCGATGCGGTCGGTGCCACTACGCAGGCGGTGGTCTATGCGCTGATCCTCGGCGCCATTGCACAAGGTTTGGTGGCCGGAATCGGCTATTGGCTTTTCGATGTCGAGGCTCCGGCGTTGCTGGCCGCAGTGACCGCGCTGGTTGCCTTGATACCCTTCGGTGCGCCGCTCGTATGGGCCAGTTTGTCGGCGTGGCTTTTGTTGACCGGTCACATCTGGTTGGGAATCGGTTTATTTCTTTGGGGCGCAATTCTCGTGAGTTGGGTGGATCACGTCATTCGTCCGTTGGTGATTTCCAATGCCACACGCATGCCGTTTCTGTTGGTGGTGTTCGGCGTACTCGGCGGCGTGTTCGCTTTCGGCCTGGTGGGCCTGTTTATCGGTCCGGTGTTGCTCGCTGTGTCGTTGGCGCTATGGCGCGAATGGTTAGAGCAACATCAGCCGACGCCGCCATAGGCGAACGCGCACAGCCACGCGCCGATAAGCAATGCGCTTGCCGCGATCGCCGAACCATATTGGATTGCGGCATTGTCGAAAAATCTTAGCGGGGTGCGAGCGAGCAGTACGCCGAACGTCGCGCCGAAAAAGAAGCCTGCCAAATGCGCCAACACGTCGGTGTTTGCACCGCTCGCGCCCAAAAAGCCCAGCAACATCACGCCGGCTACGAGTGGCACCGAGCGATGCGTCCACTTCATTCGTTTACTAAGTTGCAAGCGCCACGAGTATGCGGAAATCAATCCCAATGCGGCGAACGCCATCGTCGACGCGCCGATGGAAGCATGTGTCGACGGCATCAACGCGCTGTCGATAATGTTTCCGAGTACCGCGGCAACGAGCATGCTCGCGAAAGCCACGCCTGATCCAAGTAACCGGGCCGCTGCGAAACTAAAGAGCGCACCGAAGCCGACATTACTCAGTAGATGTTGGTGATCGGCATGCAACATCAGCGCGGTGATCGCCCGCCACCATTCATGACTCACTTGAATGGAGCTTGATAAAGCGCCGACACCGTACCAGTCGAAACCGAAGAAGTTTCTGCCGGCCAAAAAAGCGGCCAGCAGCAACGCAAAGGTATAAAGCGCTGGAGCGACCCACGCGTATTCGTGCATTGGCGGCGACAAAGTAGATGCTAGCGATACGCTAATCGGCGCATTCTCAACTTCGTAGCGTTCGAGATGATCGTGAGCGGCGTGAGCGTTCATGGCATCGACGAACAATACAAATGCGTTGTCGTAGTGAATAACTTCCGATGGGATTCCAACCGCACGCAAAACGAAGGCGCGATGCTCGCAGGCCGTCGCGGTGAGCGAGCGATAGGATTCGACAAGCGGCATGAGGTTGGGAAATTGAATTGATAAACTCTGCGGAAAACCAATCGCATAAATAGTGGGGAGCAAACCCGCCAAATCAATAGGCGGCTTGAC
>JAYTQU010000080.1:0-3884 GCA_043746555.1 Pseudomonadota bacterium
AACTGCGGCGACATAGAGTTCGCTTTCGAACTCGGAGCTATCAACCAAGGTACCGTCGATATCGAAAATAACGCACGCGCTTTGCATTTCGACCGCCAGTCTATTTTATCGCCGCCACCTTCGCCTCCAACTCTGTCCAACGTTCCAGCTTTTTCATCAGTGACTGCTCAATCTCGGCGCTTCGAACGCTATCGGTCTTTATCTGTGCTGCACCCTGTTTGTGATAGTCGGCACCGCTCATCTTTCCCGCGAGCGCCATTTGCTCTTGCTCCAACGCTTCGATATCAAGCGGCAATTGCTCTAAATCGCGCGCTTCGTTGAAACTGAGCTTGACGCGCTTCGGTGTGCTGCCGACCGCCGCTCTCGATTCGACACGCGACTCCTTGCCAACCACAACAGGTTGTCGCCGCTGCGTTAACCAATCGCTGTAACCGCCGACGTATTCGTGCCATTGACCGCCCTCTTCCGCGACCAACGTCTGAGTCACGACGTTATCCAGAAAGGTTCGATCGTGACTGACGAGCAACAAGGTGCCGGCATAGGTTTGCAAAGTGTCTTCCAGCAACTCCAACGATTCGATATCCAAGTCGTTGGTGGGTTCGTCCATGACAAGCACGTTCGCTGGGCGAGCAAACAAGCGCGCAAGCAGTAGTCGATTGCGTTCGCCGCCCGACAATGCCTTGACCGGGGAGTTTGCGCGCTGTGCGGGAAACAGGAAGTCTTGGAGATAGCTGGTCACATGCTTGCGTTCGGTGCCGATCTCAATCCAATCGGAGCCGGGACTGATTGTATCGGCAACAGTGGCATCGGGATTCAACTGTTCGCGCAGTTGATCGAAGTACGCGACTTGTACATTGCTGCCTAGTCGAATGTCGCCGCTGTCGACCGGAAGTTGACCAAGAATCAATTTAATGAGCGTCGACTTGCCGACACCGTTTGCGCCAATGAGACCGAAGCGGTCGCCGCGTTGAATGCGCAGCGATAGATTTTTCACGATGACCTTGTCGCCGAAGCGCTTGCTGACATTCTGCAACTCGCCGACAAGTTTGCCGGAGCGCTCACCTGCATCGAGCGTGAGCTTCACATTGCCGATGCGTTCGCGTCGTTCGGCGCGTTGCACGCGCAGTGCTTCTAAGCGTCGAACCCGACCTTCATTGCGCGTGCGGCGCGCTTCGACGCCGCGACGTATCCATACTTCTTCTTGCGCCCAGAATTTGTCGAACTTTCGACTAGCCACTTTCTCGGCCGCAAGTTGTTCGGACTTGCGGGCCTCATACGCGGCAAAGTTTCCAGGGAATGAGCGCAGTAAACCGCGGTCCAATTCGACTATGCGCGTGACCACCCGATCCAAGAACGAACGATCGTGAGTAATCACGATCAGCGTCGGTCCTTTAATAAGCAGATCTTCGAGCATCGTGATGCCCGCAATGTCTAGATGATTGGTCGGCTCGTCGAGCAACAACAAATCCGGCTGCAGTGCGAGCGCCAACGCCAGCGCCGCGCGTTTGCGTTCGCCGCCCGATGTCGTGGTAGGCGATTTAGCGGAGTCGAGATCGAAGCGGTGTAAGTATTCGACCAAGCGCGCTTCGATGCGCCATCGGTCGCGCTCGTCGTGAATATCATCGAGCTTGCCGCGCAATGTGAGACTGGCGTGTAACGTGTCTGCCGCCGGCAATTCCGGTTCTTGTTCGACGAAGATCACTCGTAGTCCATCCATGCGCACCACTTCGCCGTCGTCGAGCTGCGATCGTCCGGCAATCACGTTGAGCAACGACGATTTCCCTGTGCCGTTGCGGCCGATGAGGCCGATGCGCTCGTTGTCTTGAACAGCCAGTGCGGCGCGATCGAGTAACGGATGCAGGCCGTACGCCAGTTCGGCGTCGCGTAAGGTGAGTAAAGTCATCCGGACAGGATACCGCGTCACGCGCCGCTCTGGTATAAAGCGCGCCTTGCATTTTTGATTGAGGATCGACTCGTGCCTAGTAGTTCCGCCGGCAAACCCATTGGCAAACTCGTTCTCGTCCGTCACGGACAAAGCACCTGGAATCTGGAAAATCTATTCACCGGATGGGTGGATGTGGATCTCACGGACCTTGGTCGCAGAGAAGCATTAGAAGGCGGTCGATTACTAAAGGCTGAAGGGTTGCAGTTTGACTTGGTATTTACGTCGGTGCTTAAGCGCGCGATACGCTCAATGTGGATCATCCTCGACGAAATGGATCTTATGTGGTTGCCAGTGGAGCGCGCCTGGCAATTGAATGAACGCCATTACGGCGCGTTGCAAGGATTAGACAAAGCGCAAACGGTCGCCAAGCACGGTGAAACCCAAGTGAAAATTTGGCGGCGCAGTTACGACATCCCGCCGCCGCCGCTGGCGCTCGATGACAAGCGACATCCGCGCTTCGACCGTCGCTATGCCGCAGTCAAACCCGAAGAGCTACCGGCAACCGAATCGCTCAAGACCACTTTGGAGCGCGTGCAGCCATATTGGGAACGACGTATCGCGCCGGAATTGAAAGCCGGACGCAACGTGTTGATCGTCGCGCACGGCAATAGCTTGCGAGCGCTGGTGAAAATGTTGGATGGCATGTCCGACGCCGACATCGTCGAGTTCAATATTCCCACCGGCGTACCGATTGCTTACGAATTCGCCGACAATCTGAAACCGACGAAACCACGTCGATTCTTAGGCGACCCGGAAGCGATTAAAGCGGCGGCGGAAGCGGTGGCGAAGCAGGCGGAGAAGAAAGCGTGAGGTCGTAAAGTCGGGAGATGGGAAATCGATAGGAATCTGCATCTTAGTTTTTTACCATCTCCCGCTCTCCCGCGCCCTCGCGATCTCCCGCCCTCACGCCGCTCACTCCATCTCCCTCACCGCAAACCACAGTTCGCGCACATAGTTGAATACCCAGCACATGCGATGCAATCGCTCAAGTGCCACGGGGCGATCCTCGCCCAAATAGGCGTACAGCAATTGGCGGCGCAGCGAATCGCTGTAACTGTGATAGCAACACACCGACGCGAGATCGAAGAAAGGATCGCCGATGCCTGCGTATTCCCAATCGACCAGCCACAATTTTCCGCCATCGTCGATGACGTTGAGATGGTGCACGTCGTTGTGGCACAGACAATAGAGCGCGTCGCCGGCTAGGGAATCGACCAAGCGCAACGCGCGTGCGCGAGTACGCGCAGTACCGATGCGAGCACTCAAACCGCGCAACAGCAGCGCGTTCCAATAGCCTGTGACGATCGTGCGAAGATCGATTCTATTGATGGCCTCTGGAATCGCGAGAGCATGCAGGTCTCGCAATGTCGTCGCGATGCGCGCAATATTCTCCGGCAATCGTGCGTGGCGCGCCGCCCAAGTGCGACCGGCGAGATGCTCGGTGATCAGCAAATGACGATCGGGTGCACAGACCAATACCGGTGGCCCGATGCCTGCCCGCGCAACGGCATTTAGTACCACCGCTTCGCTATCGCGATCGATCTGTAATTCACCAACGTTGCGATTGCTCAGACGTATGACGATTGCGGTATCGCCGCGATCAAGAGAGCGCACCACCCGGTTATCGTTGTTCAAACCGCCGTCTATTTTTTGCGCCGGCGCGAGGAGATCGCGTCGCTTGCGCAAAGTTTCGGCGACCAAGGATTCGACGGCCGGGTCTATCGGGTTCATGTCATTGGCAGTTTTAAGTTTCCTTCGCTTAGCGTACACGATTGTCGCGACTCGCGCATCCACGTTAAACCTCAATGCGTTCGCCAAAGGGGGTGAGTAGTTACTTTGAAACAAGGAATTCAAAAAACGTTTGTTGACAAGATCGCGCCGCTCATTCATCTTTTCCACTAATGATGTTGAGTCGAAGTTTATCGACCGATTGGAACTT
>JAYTQU010000081.1:0-2944 GCA_043746555.1 Pseudomonadota bacterium
CAACAATCGCTCGCCGCTGGAAAGTAACGCCGGCATCAAGAACAAAATGGAATATCAACAACTGGAAACCAGGCGCTTTGTCGAACAGCACGGCATTGAAGCATTCACTCAGAATCCATTTTTCCCCGTGAATACGCTGATGATGATGCGCGGCTCGATCGCCGCGCAATCGATGGGTGTGTTTCAGCGCTATGTGGAGGCGATGTTCCGCAACATGTGGGCGGAACCTAAAAAGATGGACGACGCCGAAGTGTATCGCTCGGTGCTGGATGCGGCTGGATTTGAGTCCCAAAAATTGATTGAGATCTCTCAGACCGCGTCGATCAAAGACCAGCTGATCGCCAACACGGCCCGATCGGTCGAGCGCGGAACATTTGGTTCTCCGACATTCTTTGTCGGCGACGAGATTTATTTCGGCAAAGACCGACTCGATGCAGTCGCTCAGGCGATAGCGCGTTTAGTAGCAAGTCGCGCGGACCGCGACGTCGATTAGTTCTACTTTCGATTGAGACTACTTCAATTCGATGGTAATGGCGCGCGGCGATCCGTTGATCGCTTCCTCCGCATCGGTTGTACCGCGCGGAATGAAGCGCGCATCGCCGAATTTGAAAGTCTTGGTCTCGATCCCGCCGTCGGCAAGAGTGAACTTGATCGTGCCGCCCCGAAAAAAGACTTGCACGGAGTCTTTGTCGTGCAGGTGCATCGGCACCGAATGTCCGGTCGACCATGTGTAGTCCCACTCCGTCACTCGTTCATTGTCGATGGCTTTGATTGCGCCATCGCGCGGAAACGCTGTGGACATTCCAGGTTTCGTCGTCACGGGAGCAACGCTAACGTCTTTCAAGTCGAACATGACGGCCAATCGTTCAAGTGCGTCGGGGCCAAATCCGATGGCCTCTTCTTTGTGGGTCACGCCTTTCTTCTGAAAATACGGACGCGGAACGTCGAACGGCGGTCTTTGCGGCGAGACCACGCCTTCGGGACTCGTCACGCGAATCGGGCCGTAGCGCAGATAAACGCCGGCCATGTCATAGCGATGGCGATGTATCGGTTGAGGAATGTCTTTCTTCCACTCGACCTTCCATGCGGTGACGCGCTCGTTGTCGAAGAGCTGCGTCGTACCCGTTCGCGGATAAGCATGAGGATAATCGTCCGCCGCGATGGCAATAGACACTAACGCAACGAAACCGCTCGCTGCGTTAGCAATAGTCCTGATGTTCAACTTCGCCTCCCGAATTGCGTGAGTCGCATCGTGCTGTGTTGGTTGATCGCCGTCAACTTAAGAAATCATCAACGAGCCCTAATCCGCTATCGCCAGTAGTCGCGGATCGCCGCCTGCGGCAGCGGTGTTGATCGTGGCGGTTTGTTCTATACCGAATCGATAGATGTCGTCGTTACTCGAAAGCAAGGGAAGCAATGCGCCCGGGCGCTCCGCGAGAAGGGCGGCGATGCGTTGTCGAGTGTCGGCGTCGCCGTCGAATACCACGCCGTCGATATTAAGTTCGGTAAACCAAGCGGACGCGATCTGTGCTGTGCGTTTTTCGACGCACACGATCAAATCGTTTTGCACGCCCATTTGCTGCAACTCGGCAATGAACTCGCGTAGCGCGCGGGCTTGGTCGGACTGTACGACGACCAACGCGCCATTGCCCATCGCAATCGAGATTAGAATTTGCATCGCGAGCGCGTCGAGTGTTGCGGTGGATAAATCGACGCACAACAAAACGCCGCGTGGCAAGAGACGCAAACTGTTTTCCTCGCCGGCGATCGAGGCGAGTGTCGGCGCCAGATCGACCGGAGTCGGTAATCTTGCGCAACGTGCGGCACTACTCAAGGGATGAGAGGTGTTGGACGCAAGCAATTCACAGGCGAATTGAACCTGTTCGCAGTATCGTGGATTGCTTGTCCAAACGGCTTGTGCAATGCGAAGCTCGGCTATTACTGCGCGGATTCGTTGGTCGAGCGCTCCGTCGACAATTTCAAATGTTGCCTTGTTCAATATATTTGAAGCATTCGGATCTGGGGCGACCTTTCGACTGAGACGCAAAAGATAATTCGGTCCGCCTG
Source organism: Pseudomonadota bacterium (assembly GCA_043746555.1). GTDB lineage: Bacteria > Pseudomonadota > Gammaproteobacteria > Steroidobacterales > Steroidobacteraceae > CAZQYC01. Next base: position 2,068 of record JAYTQU010000081.1, read on the forward strand.
CTTTTGGCCCAGTGCCCGATAGTCCGCAGCCGCCGAACGGCTGTTGACCGACCACGGCGCCGACTTGATGTCGATTGACGTACACGTTGCCGATACGTGCGTCATCGATAATCTTGAGCGCCCGATGGCGAATTCGCGTGTGAATGCCAAGCGTGAGTCCGTATCCCAAGCGATTGATGGCAAGGACGAGCTTGGGTAGATCCCGCGCGGCGTAACGCACAACGTGCAAGACAGGACCGAACACTTCGCGTTCGACAGCGTCGATGTGCTTTACTTCAATGATTGTCGGCGCAACGAATGAGCCACGAACTGCGAGCGGCGGACCGAGCGGCGACGTTGCGAGGGCCGTGTGCGATTGCAGATAAGCGGAAACTTGTAAGTAGGCATCGGCGTCGATCAATGGGCCGATATCGGTTTCAACTTTGCTCGGATCGCCGACGCGTAATTGTTGGAGCGCACCCTGCAACAGTTCGAGCACATGATCGGCAATGTCTTCTTGTAAGCATAGTACGCGTAGCGCGGAGCATCGTTGTCCTGCGCTCTGAAATGCCGATGTGATGACATCGCGCACCACTTGTTCCGGCAGCGCGCTGCAGTCGACGATCATCGCATTGATCCCGCCGGTTTCTGCGATGAAGGGGAGATCGGCTCGATTGGTTGTGGCTAGCGAATGTGCGATCGCTCGCGCGGTGGCGACCGATCCGGTAAACACCACGCCGTGAACATCAGTATGACTGACGAGCGCCGCGCCGATATCGCCATCGCCGGGGATCAGGTGCAGAACATTTGTGGGAATCCCGGACTCGTGCAGCAAGCGCGTCGCAAGCATCGCAATCAACGGAGTCTGCTCTGCGGGCTTGGCAACCACTGTATTACC
>JAYTQU010000082.1:0-3677 GCA_043746555.1 Pseudomonadota bacterium
CAGCAGTCGATTGAGTTCCGTCATCGTGGCGCTTGCCGATACTTGCGTGATAGGCCGCTTCAAGTTGTAACGCCATATCGAGTGCAGCTTGATGTTGAATTGCGCGCCCCTCAGGGGTTAGGCGCAAACTTTCCTCGATCAAACTCAGATCGATTCCGGCATATTCGGCGGCTTGGATGGCGTTCATGGCCAACGGAGTATAGCGACTTTTTCCCGGAATCAGGTTTTCAAAGGGTCGCTTGACCGTTCTCGCCCTCCGCTGCAAAAAAAATGCATAGCAAGCGACCACGAGATCTCTGGTGGCAGTGTTCGCATTCGCGCATTCGCAAGCAGACAGTGCCGGTGTTTGCATAGCGCGATAACCGGTTAATAAGTGTCTATTGCGCGCGCACCGCGTAATCGTCCCAATCAATATTCTCAGTCGCTTTGGCGTAGTCGCGAGTATGCGATGACCAGTTCTGCGTGATGTGTCCCTGTGCGTTTTTATACCATGAGTTGCAATGCGGATCGGCCCAGGTAGTTTTGGCTAGTGCGGTTTGCAGTTCGCGATTGAAGTTGTCTTGAGCGGTTTGTCTGACTTCTATTGCGGAGAGGTTGCGTGCTTGCATTTGCGAAATTGCTTGCACCGCGTATTCGGCTTGGCGTTCGAGCATGAAGGTAATCGAGTTGTGGCCGAGGTTGGTATTCGGACCGTAGAGCATGAACATGTTCGGAAAATTCGCGACCGCGATGCCGAGATACGCTTGCGGTGTTGGCGCCCATTCGTCGCGCAAATGTTTACCGCCTTTGCCAACCACATCGAGCGACCACTGCCAGCCTGTCGTTTCGAATCCGGTGGCGTAGACGATGACATCGACGTCGTGATGTTTACCGTCTTTCGTTTCGATGCCCTGCGGCGTGATGCGCGCGATATGTTCGGTCGACAATTCGACGTTCGGTCGAGTTAACGCCGGATAGTAGTCGTCGGCGATTAGAATCCGTCGGCAACCTATCGGGTAGTCTGGCGTTAATTTCTTACGCAGAGTTTCATCAGGTATTTGTGCGGCCAAATGATTGAGCGCGACACGCGTGTACGCGGCGCGTCCAACGTCGGTCCAGCTAAACACCTGCCAAAACAAATGATCGGCGTTTTGGTAAATCAATTCACGATTCATTGCGGCAACATGTAGTGCCGTCATCACCAGTGCCTTCTCTTCGTCAGTGATCGGACGATCGAGTCGTGGGACTACCCAATTGGGTGTGCGCTGGAACACGGTTAACTGTTTCACCTCTTTCGCGATTTCAGGAATGATTTGAACGGCGCTTGCTGCGGACCCGATCACAGCAACGCGCTTGCCATCGAATTTGACGGAATGATCCCAACGCGCGGAATGAAATGCCGGACCGGAAAAACTGTCGCGGCCTTCGATGTCGGGGAGTTGCGGACGATTGAGTTGACCCAGCGCCGTTACGATTGCATTGGCTTCGTAAGTCTTGCCCGTGCTCGTCGTTAACTTCCACACAGCGCGCGCGTCATCCCATACGGCCGACTTTGTTTCTTCGTTCAAATGCAAAGCGGCGCGCAATCCAAACTTATCAGCGAGGTCTTCGGTGTAGCGTTGCACTTCATCGTAGCGTGGAAAGATGTGACTCCAACCGGCGCTAGGAGCAAACGAGAATTGATACAACGCCACCGGCACATCGCAGCAGCAGCCGGGATAGGAATTGTCGCGCCAAGTGCCGCCAACTTTCGCCGCTTTTTCCAGGATAACGAGATTGTCGATCCCGGCTTGTTTCAATTTGATTCCGGCGCATAACCCGCCGAGTCCGGCGCCGATCACGGCGACTGAGGGTTTTTTGGACATGATCGTCTCCAACATCTCATTCAGTTATTGGTTCATTGATTCGCGGATGAAGTTCCCGGCGACTGCGAGCGCGCGACGCGCATCCGCTAGCATCGGATGAAAGAAATGCCAGACGTGAATCATTTCCGGCCAGGTTTCGAGCCGCACTGAAACTTCTTGCGCGCCGGCTCGTGCGGCCAATCGGATTGAGTCGTCGAGCAGCGTTTCCGCCGATCCAACTTGAATCAATAGTGGCGCGATTCCTTTCAGATTCGCGTGGATCGGTGCGGCGAGTGGCGTGCGTGCGGGCGCTTTTCCAAGATAGGCGTTGGTCCATTGCTGCAGCATTTCACGCTGCACCATCGGATCTTCTTGAGCTTTGGACGTCATGCTCTCGCCGATCATTTCAAGATCGACCCATGGCGATATGCATAGCGCGCACGAAGGTTGCGGCAATCCCGCATCGCGTGCGGCGGCCAAAGTCGCGACGGCGAGTCCACCGCCGGCGCTATCACCGGCTATCGCGATTGAAGCGGGTTTAATGCCGCGATCGAGAAGAAACTTGTATCCCGATAACGCATCGTCCACTGCCGCGGGGAATGGCGATTCGGGCGCGAGTCGGTAATCGATGGCAAGCGTGCGTGTTCCCGACGCGCGACCCAACTCCGCCGCCAAATGCCGATGGCTTGCGAGCGAGCCGATCACAAACCCGCCGCCGTGCAGATACAAAATTACTTGGTCTTGATTTGCCTTCGGCGTTGCGCTCCATTCCGCCGCGATAGCGCCGATTTTATCCGAACTGAACTTGATATCCGCGAGTGTCGGGAACATGGCGCCGAGACCGTCGTACGCCACACGCAGCTCGACGGCCGATAAGTTTTTCGGCGATTGCGCCAGCAGGTTTCTGATTGCAAGAATTTCTGGATTAGCCACGTTTCATTCCTCGTTAGCGAGCTATCGTCGTTGGCGTCGCGGAGATCTTTATATCAGGAAGCAAGAGCGCTGGCTGCGATTGCTAGCGAAAATCTCGCGAGTGGCGCTCCAGCAAGCCGATACAACTCGAATAGTCTTCGACTTTGTCTGCGATCACATGGATGACATGTTCTTGGTTTTGCAATTTTCCGGTGATCGCCATGAGCGTCGCTTGCAGCAATGTGCGGCGATACTGTGCAAACACGCTCGGCCAAATGATGACGTTGTTAATCCCAAATTCGTCTTCGAGCGAGGCGAACACCACGCCGTTGGCGGTTTGCGGATGTTGTATGTGCGTGATCAAACCGCAGACCGTCACTATTCGGCCGTCGGCGATTGCATCCAATTCGTTACGCGCTCGCACACCGTTGCGTTTAAGCGCGGTGCGTAGCAACGCCAGCGGATGACGGCCGGTACTTAATCCCATTTGTCGATAGTCGGTTAGGATCTCTTCCCATTCGGTCGGCTTCGGCAAAGTAAGCGACGATTCTTGCGCGGAATGTCCCGCAAGCATTCCCGGCAATCGCTCCACGCCCAACGCGTTCCAAACAGCCAGGTGTCGGTGTTCCGACAAACCGCGCAACGCTCCTGCAAGCGCTAAAGATTTAATCGCACGAGAAGATAGAGCAGCGCGATGCGCTACCTCGTCCGTCGATGAAAATTGTCGTGCGATGCGCGCGGCAACGATTCGCTTTGCTTCTTGCTCTTGCATGCCGCGAATCAGGCGCATGCCTAATCGAATTGACTGTTTGCCGTCGGCATCGAACTCCAAGGTGCAATCCCAATCGCTGTTCAACACATCGATAGGCCGCACCTCGACATTTTGTCGTTTGGCGGCTTCGAGTAATTGTGCGGGCGCGTAAAAGCCCATCGGTTGACTGT
>JAYTQU010000083.1:0-9951 GCA_043746555.1 Pseudomonadota bacterium
GCCGGAGGAACTCGTCGGAATCGGTGCACAGATCGTGCTGGGCAACACGTATCACCTGATGTTACGGCCCGCTATGGAGGTAATCAAAGTGCACGGTGGACTGCATCGCTTCATGCACTGGGATAAACCGATTCTCACGGACTCCGGCGGTTTTCAAGTGTTTAGTCTGGCTGAGATGCGCAAGATCACCGAGGAGGGCTCGACGTTTCGTTCGCCGCTCAATGGCGACTTGGTGCGGTTGACTCCCGAGATATCCATGCAGGTGCAACGCGATCTCGACGCCGACATCGTCATGATTTTCGATGAATGCACGCCGTATCCGGCGACTGAGACGCAAGTTCGTACGTCGATGGAGTTGTCGTTGCGTTGGGCGGCACGCAGTCGTGTTGAGTTCGATCGCTTGCAGAATCCTCATTCGCTGTTCGCCATTGTTCAGGGTGGCATGGTCACGCCGCTGCGCATGGCATCGCTTGAAGGTTTGATGCACATTGGATTCGACGGTTACGCCGTTGGCGGTCTCGCGGTTGGCGAACCTAAAGAAGAACGCGAACGCGTGCTGGACCAACTGGAACCGCATCTGCCCATCGAAAAGCCGCGCTATCTGATGGGCGTCGGTACACCGCACGATCTCCTCGATGCGGTAGAACGCGGTATGGATATGTTCGATTGCGTCATGCCGACCCGCAATGCGCGCAACGGACATTTATTCACGTCGGCCGGCGTGGTTAAAATCCGCAACGCGCAATACGAGCGCGATACTAGGCCATTGGACGAAGACTGCGATTGCTATACTTGCCGGAATTACACGCGCGCCTACTTGCGCCATCTCGATCGTTGCGGCGAAATTCTGGGCGCGCGGCTTAACAGTATTCACAATCTGCACTTCTACCAACGCCATATGCGCGGCATGCGCGACGCCATCGAACAGGGGCGATTTCGCGAATTCGCGGCGAAATTTCGCGCTCGCCAGGCGGTCGAAAAATGATAGGAACAGAGATTCGGCGACGCCAGTCGCACGCTCGGCTCCCTTCTGTATAATCCGCCGCTCTTTGACGGGCTCGGTCTTAATAGGTCAGGACACCGGGCGCGAAACCAGTACTCACACAAAATGGGGATACGCAGATGGATTGGTTGATTTCAAGCGCCAACGCGCAAACGGCCACGAGCGGGTCGAATAGCACGCTGTTTTCGCTGTTGCCGATGGTGCTGATCTTCGTTGTCTTCTATTTTTTGTTGATCCGCCCGCAAACCAAACGCGCCAAGGAAACTCGCGCCATGGTTGCCGCGCTCGCCGTGGGCGATGAAGTGGCCACGGCCGGCGGCATTATCGGCAAAGTGACCGAGGCGAGCGAACAATTTCTCACCGTTGAGATCGCCGACGAGGTGCGTGTCAAGGTGCAACGTCATACGGTTACGCAAGTGCTTCCTAAGGGCACCTTGAAAGGCGCGTAAGCGGCGTCATCATCTCGCTTCGGCGCTCACTCGCTGCAAAAAAACATATTGGGGCTCGCATGTATCACTTTCCCGCATGGAAGTATTGGCTGGTCATCATCGTCATGGCGCTCGGCGTATTGCTCGCGCTGCCGACGGTCTTCGGCGAAGACCCGGCATTACAAGTTGCCCGATTGGATAGACAAGCGATGGATGCCGCTGCCGAGCAGCGGGTAATGGGCATACTCAAGTCGAAGAATGTCAGCCTTAAAGGATCGCGGCTCGAAGACAGTCGCCTAGTGTTGCGATTCAACTCAGACGAACAGCAGTCGGCTGCGCGAGACGCAATCGTTGCCGAAGCCGGTAAAGACTACACCGCTGCGTTGTCGAGCACGCCGGCGGAACCACGCTGGATGGCGGCAATCGGCTTGAAGCCGATGGGATTGGGGCTCGATTTGCAGGGCGGCGTAAATTTTTTGTACGAAGTCGATGTGCAGGGCGCGGTGCGGCAGGCGATGGAAAGGATGGAGCGTAGTGTCCGCACCGTTTTGCGCGAAAAGCGGATTCCGTATTCTGCGGTGGTGACCGAACGTGATGTCGTTCGCGTCACGTTGCGCGACGCTGATCAGCTCGACGCCGCGAGCGAAGCGATCCGCAAATCCGAGGACGGCATTGTCGTCACCAGCGCCAATACCGACGCGGGAACCGTGCTTTCGGTGCAGCTCACGCCCGATGCGCTCAAGCAGAGACAAGCCGGCGCGATCGAACAGAATATCGTGACGTTACGCAATCGCGTCAACGAACTTGGCGTCTCGGAAGCGGTGGTGCAGAGTCAAGGCAAGGATCGCATCGTGGTGCAATTGCCCGGTGTCAAAGATCCCAACCAAGCGATTCGAGTGCTCGGCGCCACCACCACGCTCGAATGGCACATGGTCGATGAGGTCAACGACCCGATCACTGCCGAATCCACCAAGCGCATTCCGCTGGGCTCGCGCTTAACGATGTATCATGGCGCTCCGATATTGCTGAAGCGCGAATGGATTGTGACCGGAAGTCAAATGGTCAACGCAACCTCGGGCGCATCGAACAATGGATTGCCGGCCGTCAACGTGACGCTCAACGGTTCGGGCGGCAACGCGATGCTGAAAAACACGCAGCAGAATGTCAGTAAACGCATGGCCGTGCTGAGCATCGATAAGAAGCGCGTGCAGCCGGGTGAAGTCTGCAATGGCACGCGCAACGACAACTGGTGCACTCAGGAACAAGTGATTAGCGCGGCGACCATTCAAGGCGTATTCAGCAACAAGTTCATCATCACCGGACTCACTAATAGCGAGGCGTCGGAATTGGCGTTGCTGCTTCGGGCCGGTTCGCTCGACACGCCGATTGACTTAGTGGCTTCTAGTGTAGTCGAGCCGAGTTTGGGCAAGGACAACATCGAGAAAGGCGTGAAAGCCTTCGTGGTCGGATTGGCGCTCACGTTTGGGTTCATGGCGATTTACTACAAAGCCTTTGGACTGGTAGCCAATGCGGTATTGCTGTCAAATATGGTCTTGCTCACCGCGTTGTTGTCGGTATTTAACGCCTCGATGTCGATGCCGGGCATCGCCGGATTGGTGTTAACGGTGGGCATGGCGGCGGACGCAAATATTCTAATTTACGAACGCATTCGCGAGGAATTGCGTTTGGGAAATTCACCGCAGGCGTCGATCAACGCCGGGTTCGAGAAAGCATTTTCCGCGATTGCCGATTCGAACGTCACTACACTGATCGCCGCGGTTGTCCTGCTCGCGCTTGGTTCCGGTCCGATTCGCGGTTTCGCTGTGGTGTTGGCGCTCGGCATCGTGACGTCGCTGTTTACGGCCATCATTGGCAGTCGTGCGTTGATTCACTTCATTTGGGGCCGCCGTCGCATGATTGAACGGTTATCGATTTAAGATTCTTATTCGAGACACACCATGGAATTTTTTCACAAAGTCTCAAAATTTCCGTTCATGCACACGCGCCGCACGTGGTACGGCATATCCGCGACGGCGATTGTGGCGTCGATTGCGCTAGTCGCCATTCGCGGCTTGAATTGGGGCATCGACTTCACGGGTGGCATGGTGGTCGATTTGGATTTCTCGCAGCCGGTCCAAGCGGAGCGAGTGCGTAGCGCGTTGATCGCGGCGGGCATGAAGGAGGCGCAATTACAGATGTTCGGCGGCGAACGGCGTGCGATGGTGCGGTTGCCGCCGGCACCGGAAGGTGCGGCGAACAGCGAAGCGAAACTCGGCGACCAAGTTGTGATCGCATTGCGTAGCGTCGATCCAAACGTCAGGCGCGGTAGCGTGAGCGACGTGGGTTCGCAAGTAGGCAAGGATTTAGCGGACGACGGCGGTCTGGCTCTGCTGATGACCTTTCTCTTGATCTTGATCTATGTTTGGTTTCGATTCGAAAAGAAAATGGGTGCCGGCGCCATTATCGCGGCGCTTCACGATCCCTTCATTATTGTGGGTTTTTTCGCGGTGACACAAATTACCTTCGACATATCGGCGCTTGTGGCGGTGCTGACGGTGATCGGCTACTCGCTCAACGATACCGTGGTGGTGTTCGATCGAGTGCGCGATAACTTTCTGTCGATGCGAAGCGCCAAGCCGGAAGAAGTGATCGATGCGTCGGTCAATCAAACATTGTCGCGTACCGTGATTACCTCCGGCGCCACGTTAATGGTGGTCGTCGTGCTGCTGATTTTCGGCGGTCCGGTGTTGTTGCCGTTTTCGTCGGCTTTGACCGTGGGCATCATCGTCGGAACGTATTCGTCGATCTATGTTGCGGCGGCCGCGGCGCTTGATTTCGGTTTGACCGCGCGCGATCTCATGCCGATCCACAAGGACGATCCGGAGTTGGATGCGTTGCCGTAGGTGCGTGAATGCGTGAAATCGCGAGCGCGCGAGCGCGTGAGAGAGTGAAAGCGGGCAAGCGAATTGTGTTGAACTTGTAACCCTCTTTCGAACTCGCGACCTTCCGATCTCACGCCCCATGAATTCCTTCGTCTGGCTCGGGTTTTTCCTCATCTACCTCGCGCTGCTCGCGCTCGATCTAGTCGTACTTCACCGCGAGGCGCGCGTCATGCACGTGCGTCAAGCGCTCGGCTGGACGCTGGTGTGGGTATTAGTGGCGCTCTCGTTTAGCGGCATCGTTTACGCCGTCTACGAGTACGATTGGTTCGGGTGGGCGCAACCCGGTAGCGGTCGCGAAGTATGGTATCAATTCGTGAGCGGATACCTGCTCGAGTGGTCGTTGTCGGTCGATAACATTTTCGTGATGGCGCTGATCTTCAGCTATTTGAAGATTCCACCCGCGCTGCAATATCGCGTATTGTTTTGGGGAATTATCGGCGCCATTGTTTTGCGCGGCGCGATGATTGCGCTTGGCGCGGCGCTCATCCATTCCTTCGAATGGATGTTCTACGTTTTCGGCGCGGTATTACTGGTGTCGGCCGCGCGGATGCTGCGGACCGACGAGGAAGAATACGATCCGGCAAAGAGTATGCTGGTGCGTCTGGCCCGCAAGATTTTTCCGATCGCCGACCATCTCGACGGCGCGCATTTCTTCACGCGCGTCGATGGCCGTAGCGCCGCGACGCCGCTATTCGTGGCGTTGTTGTTTATCGATTTCGCCGACGTGGTGTTTGCCGTCGATTCGATTCCCGCCATCTTCGCCGTCACGCAAGATTCTTTTTTGGTGTTCACGTCGAACGCTTTCGCGATTTTGGGATTGCGTTCGCTGTACTTCGCCATCGCCGGCATGATGACGTTGTTTCGTTATCTTAGAATCAGCCTGGTATTCATTTTGGGATTCATCGCCATTAAACTGATATCGACACCGCATGTGAAAATTCCGGATTCTCTTTCGCTCGCGATTATCCTCGGCATGCTCGGCATAGGTATTTTGGCGTCACTGATGAGTCAGTCGAAGCGCTGAGTCGTTCGAGGTAGGCACGATGGAAATTTTCGCTAATCCGCAAGTCTGGCTGGCGTTTTTCACGCTCACCGCGCTGGAAATCGTGCTCGGCATCGACAACATTATTTTCATATCGATTTTGGTGGGACGATTGCCGCGCGATCAACAGCCACGCGGTCGCACCATCGGGCTGGGGTTGGCGATGATCACGCGCATTCTGTTGTTGCTCTCGCTCACGTCGATCATGAAGCTGTCGGCCGATTTGTTTACCGTCTTCGGGCAGGGTTTTTCCGGACGCGATCTCGTGTTGATCGCCGGCGGGTTGTTTTTGTTGGCGAAGAGTACGCTGGAAATACACACCAGCTTGGAAGGCGAGGGGCACGATCGGGAAAAAAAAGCGGCCGCAACATTTCTTGCCGTCGTTACGCAAATTGCGATCATCGACATCGTGTTTTCGCTCGACTCGGTCATCACTGCCGTCGGCATGGTCGACTACGTGGAAGTGATGATCGCCGCCGTCATCGTTGCAGTCGTGTTGATGATGTTTATGGCCGGACCGATCGGCGATTTTGTCGATCGTCATCCGACGATAAAAATGCTCGCGCTGTCGTTTCTCATCATGATCGGCATGGCTCTGGTTGGCGAGGGCCTCGGCTTCCACATACCCAAAGGCTATGTCTACTTCGCGATGGCGTTTTCGGTTGGTGTGGAGATGCTCAATATCCGACTGCGCAAAAAACTTGCCGCCGAGCCCTTGAAGCTGAGAAAGAAGCTGGAAGAAGAATCTTAACTATTTCGGCCGATACGGTTGCGGATAACTCGCGACACTTTCGTTGCCGTCTTTGTCGAGCGCCACGATGCCGAAAATGACATCGTCCTTCGAGATCCCTTTCAGCGTATAGCGCGTGACGTTGCCGACATCGCGCGAGTGTTGCCACATCGACGCGGTAGTGTCGCGCCAAACTATTTTATAGCCCGCGACATCCGATTCGACATTTGCCGACCAGCGAAGCGTCGTGTCGTTTTCTAACTTGAGTGTTTCGATAGCCGCGTCCGCTGGAGCCGCGGGTCCGTCGGCTAGTGCGGCCAGAGCGGCGGCGTTCACCTTCGCAATCGACGCTATGTACTTGAAGTCGACAAACTTGACGGTGTCGCCGTACTCAATGCCGTTCTCATCACGCACGTTTTGATGTTGATGATGAAAGTTTTCGCTCGCTTCGACAAAGCGAAGTGCGGGGAAGCCTTGTTCCAAAAACGGCAGATGATCGCCACCGCGCAAATAGCGGTCGCGACGATAGATCAACTCGACGTTCATGCCGCGTACCTGTCGCTCGGCTTGCGATTTCACAAAGCGAGCGAGTTCGCGCGCGGGGCTGTCGTTTTCGCCGCCAGTGGCAATTCGTGTGCGTAGATCGTCGGGGAGTTCTTTTATCGGTGGCACGCCTTCGGCAAAGAGACGCACGCGATTCGTATGGCTCTTTCCGTCGGCGCCAATCGCGCTACCGATGATGTCGTTGGTGAACATGCCCGCGATATTGAGATTTTTAGCGCGTGCTTGCTCGGCCCAATGCGTCGACCCGATTAGGCCTTGTTCCTCGCCCGCGACTGCCATAAATACGAGGGTGGCGTCGAACGAGTATTTCGTCATTACACAAGCCAGCTCCATCACGGCCGCAGTTCCCGATGCATCGTCGTTTGCGCCCGGCGCATCGCTGGTTGGGTCCATCACATCGGACGGCATCGAATCATAGTGACCGCTGACCACATAAATGCGATCGCGCGATGACGCTTGCGTGCCCGGCAAGGTCGCGACGATGTTGATCATCGGCGTCGGTTTGGAAACGCGCGCAGAAGGTTCGGCAACGAATTGGTCAAGCGATACTTTGAGTCGATCCCCGGATGCGCGACTGCACGCGGCCAACTCACTGGCGATCCAGTGTCGTGCCGCGCCGATCCCGCGAGTATCGCTGACGGTATCGGACAAGCTATGTCGCGTTCCGAAACTCGCCAACTTGCGTACGCGCGCTTCAATCCGCTGCGCGGAGATGGCTTTGACGATCAAGTCGCTATCGTGTGTGGAAGGCGCGGCCATAACCGGTACGGTAAGAAGGCTGCATGCAAGCAGACACGCACCGACTATGGGATGGGTTAGACGCATCGTGAATCTCCCGCGATCACCGAGTCGGTACTCTATACCAATGCGGCGGCCAATAGATTAGAGTCGCGTCCGGCCGCGCGCATCTGCGACTTGGCTAGGGGCAAACAAAAAGTACGTGAACGAACTGGAGATCATCGTATGACTTGGCGTGTCAAACCGCTGGATGAGATTCTCGCAACGGCGGAAAAAAAATCGCTTAAACGCACGCTCGGCGCATTTGAGCTAACGATGCTGGGAATCGGTGCCATCATCGGTACTGGCATCTTCGTGCTTACGTCAGTCGCGGCGAACAAGGCCGGCCCTGGCATGATGTATTCATTCGTCATCTCAGGCGTTGTATGCGCATTAACAGCACTGGTCTACGCAGAGATTGCCTCGATGGTTCCGGTTTCCGGTTCCGCGTACACATACTCTTATGCTGTACTTGGTGAGTGGGTTGCATGGATGGTGGGTTGGGCGCTTATCCTTGAGTACGCAGTTGCAGCAAGCGCGGTTGCTGTCGGTTGGGCGGGTTATATCAACGGATTTCTGCTTAACCGAGGATGGGACCTCCCGTTAGCACTGACCGCCGGACCGGCCGATACGATTACGTTGCCGGATGGAACGACGGCGTCGGGTGGTTTCAATTTACTTGCGTGTGTGATATCGCTTTTTGTCACTTGGTTGTTGGTGATAGGTACGTCCAAGAGTGCGAAATTTACCTCGGTATTGGTACTGGTGAAAATTGTGGCGCTAACCTTGTTCGTTGCGTTGGCTTTCCCGGCCGTAAAGGGAACGAATTTCGAACCGATGTTACCCAACGGATGGGGGACGCCGCTTTCTGGTGTCGGTGTATTCGGCGCCGCGGCTTCGATATTTTTCGCCTATGTTGGTTTCGATGCGGTGTCGACAGCAGCGGAAGAAACCAAGAATCCAAATCGTAATATTCCGATTGGGCTTATAGGATCTCTCGGAGTGTGTACGGTTTTTTATCTTTTGGTTGCGTACAGCGCCACAGGCGCCGTCGGCGCGCAACCGGGTGGCGCGTTGTCGCATTCCAAAGAGCCACTGGCATTCGTGCTGCGCCAATTGGGTTATCCCAATATGGGCGATTGGGTGGCATCGGCTGCCATCGTCGCGTTGCCCTCCGTAGTGTTGATGATGATCTATGGTCAGACACGCATCTTGTTCACGATGTCTCGCGACGGTTTGCTGCCGGAAGTTTTTTCACGCGTGCATCCGCGGTTTCACACGCCACATGTAGTTACCATGACCACGGGTGTTACTGTTGCCGTCTTCGCAGCAGTGTTTCCGGTCGGCGCGCTGGCGGACATTTCCAATTCAGGAACGTTGTTTGCCTTTTTCGTGGTGGCACTAGGCGTAATGATTCTTCGTAAGACCGAACCGAATCGAGTGAGATCGTTCCGCACTCCGCTTGTATGGATTGTCGGCGCCGGAGCTATGGTCGGATGTGCCCTGCTGTTCGTCAGCCTAGGTTTCTACACGATCACATTGTTTCTTGGCTGGGCGACTATCGGCGTGCGGATATATTCTTACTATGGGCAGCGACACAGCATTCTTGCTAGAACATCCGGTAAGTATGGGAAGGTAAGAGACATGATGCCTATTCACTACCTCGCGTTGTTCATGGAAATCTGCGTCGGTGGTTTCGCTTTCTACCTGCTGGTAAAGTCACATATCGGCGATCTGAATCAAGTGCTCATCATGACCTTTGTAGCGGTCGCAGCGTTTGCGTTGAGTTTTGGTTTGTCGGGCGATCGTAAAAAACATCCGGCGTGAAGAGATCGAAAGTGGTAATCAATTTTTGAGAACGATGTCGTAACTAAGGTTGTCGCAGCGTGGCTTCGCTGCTTTCTCTAAACCCGCGCAATTCCTCTGGCACATAAGGTCTAAATGCTTCGACCATCGCGGCATAAATTTTTGGACTACCGGCGATGATGTGACCTTCTTGTTTATATTCATGGCCACTTAAGGTCCCGACCATTCCGCCGGCTTCGGTGATCAGCAGCGTTCCGGCGGCAGTGTCCCAAGGCGATAGGCCCAACTCCCAAAATCCATCGAGACGACCCGCCGCAACATACGCCAGATCGAGCGCCGCAGAGCCGGGACGACGCACGCCTGCGGTTTGCTGCATCATGAGTTTTAGCATTTCCAAGTAAGCGTCGAGCCATTGGCGATTGGCGCGAAACGGAAAACCGGTGCCGATGAGTGAGCCGTCGAGTTCCAATTGTTTGGTGACGCGCATGCGTTTGCCGTCCACCTGTGCGCCGTCACCGCGCGATGCCGTAAATAATTCCTGCCGCATCGGATCGTAAACCACCGCGTGTTCGAGCTTGCCGCGTCGCTCCACCGCCAATGACACCGCGAACTGCGGAAAACCGTGCAAAAAATTCGTGGTGCCGTCGAGCGGATCGATG
>JAYTQU010000084.1:0-3367 GCA_043746555.1 Pseudomonadota bacterium
TTTCCAGCGCTTCCGGCAACAGCGTATGGTTGGTGTAACTGCATACGCCGCGCACAATGGCCCAACTCTCCGCCCATTCCAAATCGTGTTCGTCCACTAGCAATCGCATCAACTCGACGATGGTGAGGGCGGGATGCGTATCGTTTAGTTGAATGGCGGCCGCGTCCACCAACTCATGCAAGGTGCGACCTTCGGCGAGATGTTGAGCGAGTAAATCCTGCAACGATGCGCTTACGCAAAAGTATTGTTGCTTGAAGCGAAGTTCTTTTCCTTGTGGCGTCGTGTCGTCGGGATAAAGTACGCGCGATAAATTTTTCGCTTCGATCTGTTCGGCAACGGCTGCGGCGTAGTTACCGGTGTTGAACGATTCGATGTGAAAAGGCGTGATGCCGCGTCCCGACCACAATCTCAAGTGATTCACCGTGGGGCTGCGGTTGCCCGGAATCAAAATATCGTAGCCCACCGCCCAGACATCGTGCGTGTTCACCCATTGATAGTGCACGCGACCGCGATCGTCACGACTTGCGTGACATTCGCCGCCAAAGCGCACGCGATAGCGCACGCCGCCGCGTCCGCTTTCCCAAAAATTTTGAACCCCGAGCCACGAACTCGCGAGTTCGCGTTGATTGCCGTGGTCGTCGATGATTTGCGTGAAGATGCCGTAGTCGTAACGGATGCCGTAGCCGGTCGCGGAATAACCGAGTGTCGCGAGCGAATCGAGAAAACAAGCAGCCAGTCTTCCCAAGCCGCCGTTGCCTAATCCGGGATCTTCTTCCTCGGCGGCAATAGCATCGAGGTCGTAGCCGAGCGATTGCAATGCTTCGCGCACTTCTTCGAGCACGCCGCCTTCGAACGCCGACAGCGCATTGATCAAACTTCGGCCCAGTAGAAACTCCATCGACAGGTAACACACACGCTTCACTTGCGCTTGGGCAACTCGACGGCGCGTCGCCAACCAGCGTTCGGACAATTCTTCGCGTACTGCGATGGCGAGCGCGTCGTAGATGTCGCGTCGCGTGCTGCTGGCAATGTCTTTGCCGAGCGAGCGCTGTAATCGATCGATAATCGCCTCGCGTATCGCGCCGCGCCGAAGCGGAACGGATCCGGCAACGCTTACCGCGCGCGAAATGGCTGTGCGTGGCGTGGAACTCACAATGGGCTCGGTTGATGAGCGTGCAGCCGCGGCTACTTTTTCTCCGCCGACTCTTTATCCGGGTTCGCTGGTTCGTTCGAATTCTTTTTCGTGGAGAAGTACGACGGTGGACGATCCAAACACTTGCCTTTGCCGGTGGGCGCAGGTTTTGCGTCCGCGGCCGCGGGCGGGATGACTAAGCTGGCGGTGCGATCCGGCGCCGACAATCCTTCAGGCGCGCGCAGGGCCGGCACGCTTTGCGCCGCCATGTACGGCGCCTTGGAGTAGTCGCACGTGGGTTCCGACGTACACGCGGCCGCGATGCACGCGGCCACTGCGACAATCGAAACCGCTTTAAATCTTGGGAAGAGCGTCATAAACACCAAAGCCTAAAAAGTAAGAAATGTCACCGTACCGCTGTCGAATTATGAATTCTAGCGCGAACTCTGGTTAGAAGTTTGGCTCGAACTCTGGCGAAGTCTGGACTCCAGCTTAAGCAGTGGCGCCACTTCACTTGCTGTGAGATCTCGCCAGCGGCCGCTTTGCAGCGCTCCGAGTTCGATGTGCATGATACGGGTTCTTTGCAAGCGTCGTACTCGATAACCGAATACGGCGCACATTCGACGAATTTGTCGGTTTAAACCTTGCGTGAGCGTAATTCCAAACACGCAAGGGCCGAGCTGCTTAGTCCGACAAGGAAGCGTGACAGTTCCCAAAATACGCACGCCGTTGGCCAGGCCGGCCAAAAATGTTGCCGTCACCGGTTTGTCCACTGTCACGACATACTCTTTTTCGTGGGCGTTCTCGGCGCGAAGGACGCGGTTGACGATATCGCCGTTGTTGGTGAGCAGGATCAATCCTTCGGAATCTTTGTCCAAGCGACCGATGGGAAAAATGCGTTCGGCGTGGCCGACGAAAGCGACGATGTTGTTTTTGATGTCGCGTTCGGTAGTGCAAGTAACGCCGATGGGTTTGTTGAGCGCGATATAGACGTCGGCAGGTTTTGTGTCGAGGGACTCACCGTCGATGCGCACGTCGTCGCCGCTTTGAACTTGCGTCCCGAGCGCCGCAACCGCGCCGTTGAGCGTGACGCGACCGGCTTCAATCCATTGATCGGCTTCGCGACGCGAACAAACGCCGGTGTCGCTGATGAATTTGTTGAGGCGCATGGAAAGTGATGAGTGATGAGTGATGAGTGATGGGACAGAGCTGTGGAGTCTTGCTCTTCACCCATCACCGATTACCCATCACATCGCCTTATCCTCCCGCTGGCTTCGCCTTAAAGCCAAGCTTGGTCAGTTCAGCGACCAGCGTGTCGCGATGGTCGCCTTGAATTTCGATGGTGTCATCTTTCACTGTGCCGCCGGTGCCGCAGCGTTTTTTCAATTGCGTCGCGAGCATTTGAAGATCGGCGGACGCGATCGGCAATCCGGTGATGAGCGTGACGCCTTTGCCCGCCCGCCCTTTGGTTTCACGACACACGCGAACCATTCCGTCGCCATGCTTGGGCTTGGTCGCGCCTTTGCAAACGCAGGCGGTCACGGCGCGCAGACATTGCGGACAAAGACGACCGACGCCGGTGCTGTAGACCAACGCGCCATCTTTGCTCGGCATTTTACGTTGCCTCGGTTTTTTTGGCGGGAGAGGTCGCGGGAGACATCGGGCCGGTTCCACGCAACGGCAAAACCGGTACGAATAATGTCACCAGAAATCCGAGGCCGACAATCCACAATGCGCCGTGTAGCATCGAGACAATCGACGCGGAGAATCCTTCTTTGATGCCACGCTCGATGCGATTCGAAATGGCCGTCACCATCGCCTCATCGGCATGCATTCCGCGCGCTTTTAAGCCGTGTTCGATTTCGATTCGTAGGCTACCGGGATTCATCGCGCGCGCTTGCATGTGCCCCAAATCGATTTTTTCCGAAGTCGCACCCGGAAATTGCGGAAGCCGTGCTGGCAGCTCGTGAACCAAATTGTGCGTCAGCAACGTTCCGAAAACGGCGATACCGACTGTCGAGCCAATTTGCCGAAAGAACTGACTGCTGCTGGTTGCGATGCCGAGCTGATGAATGGGCGCGGCATTTTGCACGGCGATGCTGAAAAGACTCTGCGCAGGACCTAAACCGATGCCGACCAATAGCAATCGCCAATTGAGTTGATTGATGCTCGTATCCGGTCCGATTTGCGCAAGCAGTACGACGCCGACAAACAAAGTGAGACAGCTCGCAATCA
>JAYTQU010000085.1:0-3015 GCA_043746555.1 Pseudomonadota bacterium
CAGCAACGTTGGCGCCAAACAAACGCGCGCCGAGTTGGTGAGATTTCGGGCCGCGGTCGATACGTCCGGCGACTCGATCTACGTGACGGATCGCGACACAATGCGCTTTGTCGAAGTAACCGCAACCGCCTCGGTACGAACCGGATATTCGCGCGACGAGTTACTGCAGATCGGACCACAGGATTTCGCAAAGATACCTCGCGAAGAAATGGAACGGGCATTTGACGAGGTGATCGCCGCGGGTACTGGCGGCCTGCGCAACGAACAGATCTCGTACTTGAAGGACGGCAGCAAAGTCTTTGCCGAAAACCATCGGCGCGCTTTTCGTTTCAATAACCGCTGGCTGGTGGTCAGCGCTTCACGCAACATCACCGAACGAAAGCTCGCTGAGCTTGCGTTGACGCGCGTCGGGCGGATGTTTGCCGCTCTAAGCGCCACCAACGAAGCCATCATGCACGCGACTACGACGGAAGATCTGTATGGGCGCGTATGCAACGCGGCTGTCGACGGCGGAAAATTTTCGGTCGCCTGCATTTTTTTGGCGCAAGAGAATAGTTTCGATGCGCGCATCGCCGGAGCTGCCGGACGCGGTTCGCAGCGTCTGCGTGAAGTACGCATCTCGCTGAGTGCGAGCGATCCGGCAGGCCACGGTATGGTAGGCACAGCCTATCGCACACGCGCACCGTGCGTTAGCAACGACTTTTTAGGCGACGAGCGCACTCGGCATTGGCATGAAGAAGCGAGTCGAGGCGGCGTCGGTTCCAGCGCCGCCGCGCCTATTGATCTGGACGGACAAACCATCGGTGTGCTGTTGTTGTTCGCCGGCGAACCGGACTCGTTCGACGACGAGATCGTCGAACTGTTGTCGCGCATGACGCGCAATGTGGCCTACGCCCTAGAAAATTTCGGACGCGAACAAGAGCGCAAACGCGCCGAACAGCAACTGCGCGCCACCGAAGCGCGCCTGAATCGCGCGACGCGCGGCACCAACGACGGCCTGTGGGAGCAAGACGCAACGACGCGAGAAGTGTGGGTATCGCCGCGCTTCGCGGAAATGCTGGGTTACACGCAACAGGATTTTACGAACAGTCGCGGCAAGTTGGTCGGCATCGTTCACCCGGACGATCAACAGGGATATTTGCAAGCGCTCGCAGCGAGTATCGCACAAGATGTTCCAGTCGATATCGAGCTTCGGATGAAGACGCGCAACGGCGAATGGCGCTGGATGCGTACTCGCGGTGCCTGCGAACGCGACGCAATCGGCGCTCCATCGACAGTATCGGGTTCGCTTCAAGACATCACCGAGCGCAAGCAGTATCAACAAGCGCTGATCGAAGCTACCGAAACCGCCGCACGCGCCAACATGGCAAAGAGCGAATTCCTGGCGAACATGAGTCACGAGATTCGCACGCCGATGAACGGCGTCATCGGGATGTCGGAACTGCTACTGGAAACGCCACTCTCTCCCATGCAACGAGATTATGCCGAAACGGTCAAACACAGCGCCGGCGCGTTGCTCACAGTGATCAATGACATTCTTGATTTCTCGAAAGTCGAGGCCGGCAAATTGGAACTCGAACACGTTGACATGGACATTCGCGACACGATCGAGGATGTCGCGCGCTTGCTGGCAATTCAAGCGCACGCCAAAGGTGTTGAGGTAATCGCGTTGCTCGATCCAACGTTGCCGGAAATGATGAGCGGCGATGCCGGACGCATTCGCCAAATCCTACTCAATCTCGGCGGCAATGCCGTCAAATTCACACATCAAGGCGAAGTCATCGTGGATTGCAAGGCGGTCGGCAAAGACGCACTGGGAACGCTCGTTCGCTGCGAAGTGCGCGACTCCGGGATCGGCATTCCGTCCGACCGCATCGACGCGCTTTTTCAAGCCTTTACTCAAGTGGACGCATCGACTACACGAAAATTCGGCGGCACCGGATTGGGACTCTCCATCGTCAAACGCCTAGTGGAACTCATGCACGGCGAAGTGGGCGTAACGAGTGTCGAAGGCAAGGGTTCGACCTTTTGGTTCACCGCGCGCTTTGGCGTCGCCAAAGACAACACCAAGACACGGCCGGCGCCGCCGATCGAACTCAAGGATCAACGCGTTTTGGTTGTCGATGACAACGCCACGAATCGCAAAGTAATCATGGGTCAATTGACGCTGTGTCACATGGACACCGTTTGCGCCAGCTCGGCAAACGAAGCACTGTCGCTTATGCGCCAAGCGGCCGGTGCGGGCAGACAGTTTGAAGTAGCGTTGCTTGACCATCAAATGCCCGGCTACGACGGCGCTAAACTCGGCAAGGCCATCAATAGCGAAGCGGCGTTACGAACCACGCGATTGATACTGTTGACGTCATCAGGTCAGCGCGGCGATGGACAGTTATTCGCCGACTTGGGATTTGCCGGTTACTTGCTGAAGCCGGTTACGCAACGCGACTTGATCGATTGCCTCAGCATGGTGCTCGGCGTGCGCGCCGAAGCATGGCATGTGAAGTCGCAACCCATCGTGACTCGACACACGTTGCGCGCCCTGCGCACGCACGAAGCGAGACGCATTCTTCTCGCCGAAGACAATCCTGTAAATCAGAAGGTCGCCTGTCGTATGGTGGAAAAGCTTGGTTACCACGTCGATGTCGCCGCAGACGGTGCCGCAACCGTTACCGCGTGGGCAAGCGGCCGATATGACCTGATTCTCATGGACTGCCAAATGCCCACCATGGACGGCTATGACGCAACACGTGCGATTCGCGCCCGCGAAGAAGAAGGCAAGCACATTCCTATCGTGGCGCTCACCGCGCATGCAATGAAGGGCGCCGACGATAAGTGCTTCGCGGCCGGCATGGACGACTACCTGTCGAAGCCCATCGACCGCACGAAGCTTAGCTCGTGCTTGGAACGCTGGCTTGACAGCGAGGCGGCATAGCCGCCGGCTCTGCCGTGAGGTCGACAAGTCGCCAGATCGCGAGCTCGTAAGAGTTTTCGGCAACTTGCCAGTTCACACTTTCA
>JAYTQU010000086.1:0-6087 GCA_043746555.1 Pseudomonadota bacterium
CCTTTAGCTCGATCGCAACATACCGTAAAACGCGCCACGCCGATATGAGTTCGCTTGCTACAATCGCATTTTATTTGGCGAACTCATCGACTCTCACCCAATTGATTATCAATGGACGTCTCGCATCTCCTCGACAAACTCAACGAAGCCCAACGGCAAGCGGTTAGCGCCCCCTTAGCGCCAACGCTGGTATTGGCCGGCGCGGGTAGCGGCAAGACGCGTGTGTTGACGCATCGTGTCGCGTGGCTTGTCGAAGTGGAAAACGTTTCGCCGCATGGCATTTTGGCGGTGACGTTCACCAACAAAGCAGCCGGCGAAATGCGCGGTCGCATCGAACACATGTTGTCGTTGCCATCGGCGCCGCTGTGGATCGGCACGTTTCACGGTATCGCGCATCGACTGCTGCGCATGCACTTTCGCGAAGCCAAATTGCCGCAGACTTTTCAAATCATCGACGCCGAAGATCAACAGCGCATGATTCGAAAATTGCTTAAGGCGATGAATCTCGACGATGCGCGATGGGTGCCGAAGGAAGTTGTCTGGTTTGTGAATGCACAAAAAGACGAGGGCTTGCGGCCGGCGCAACTGCGCGACGAAGGAGATCCGACGCGCCGCCAAATGATCAAGCTGTACGAAGCGTATCAAGAACAATGCGAGCGTTCGGGCGCGGTCGATTTCGCCGAGCTGTTGCTGCGTGCCTACGAACTGTGGCGCGATAACCCGGATGTGTTAGCGCACTATCGCAATCGTTTCCGTCATGTCTTGGTGGATGAGTTTCAAGACACCAACGCCATTCAGTATCGATGGTTTCATGCGCTCGCTGGACCGAACGGCGTACCGTTCGCCGTCGGCGACGACGATCAATCGATTTATCGTTGGCGCGGCGCGCGTGTCGAGAACTTGCTGCAATTCAGCCGCGATTATCCAACTACACAAGTGTTTCGTCTCGAACAAAACTACCGCTCGACGGGAAATATTCTTGCGGCCGCCAATGCGCTCATTAAAAACAATACCGGACGCATGGGGAAAAATTTATGGACTGCCGGCGTCGCCGGTGAGCCGATCAAACTGTATGCGGCGTACAACGAACGCGACGAAGCCGATTTTGTCGTGAATCGAATTCGCGACTGGACTCAAAAAAGCGGTCTGCGGCGAGAGTGCGCCATTCTGTATCGCTCCAACGCGCAATCGCGCGTGTTTGAAGAAGCGATGATCATCGCGAGAATTCCTTATCGCGTGTACGGCGGTCTACGATTTTTCGAGCGCGCGGAAATTAAGGACGCGCTCGCGTATCTGCGTTTGATTTTCAATCGTGCCGACGATGCTTCGTTCGAGCGCATCGTGAACTTGCCCACGCGTGGCATCGGCAACAAATCGCTCGACACAGTACGCGACTATGCACGCGCGAATACGTGCACGTTGTGGGAAGCAGCCGGCGCGTCGATTGCCGAACTTGGCCCGAAATCGGGCGTTAACTTGCAGGGTTTCTTGGCGCTCATTGAACAACTCGATCGCGACACAAAATCGTTGCCGCTGCATGAACAGGTTGATCACATCATCGCCAAGACCGGTTTAGTTGCGCACTTCCAAAAAGAAAAGGGCGATAAAGGCGAAGCGCGAATCGAAAACTTGGAAGAACTCGTGAGCGCGGCGCGCGGCTTCGACACCGAGGAAACCGGCGATCTCTCGCCGCTCGCCGCGTTCTTGTCGCATGCGGTACTCGAATCCGGCGAAGGCCAAGCCGAAGCGGGCGAAGACTGCGTGCAAATGATGACGCTGCATACCGCAAAAGGCCTGGAATTTCCGGTTGTTTTTCTCGCCGGCCTTGAAGACGGTTTGTTCCCACATCAGCGCTCGGCGCGGGATCCCGCCGGTCTCGAAGAAGAACGCCGACTTTGTTACGTCGGTTGCACACGCGCGATGAAACAATTGTTCTTGAGTTATGCCGAACAACGCCGCATGCATGGCGTCGACAACTACGCCTCGCCATCGCGATTTATTCGCGAAATTCCCACGGAGCTGGTCGAAGAAGTCCGCCCACGTATTCAAGTCTCGCGTCCCGTGTTCATACGTTCGAAATCAATATTGGAAGATGACAACGGTACCGGCATGCGCTTGGGTCAGCGCGTCCGCCACGGCAAATTCGGCGACGGCGTCGTCGTCAACCTAGAAGGTCAAGGCACGCATGCACGTGTCGAAGTAAACTTCGAGCGCCAAGGCGCAAAGTGGTTGATGCTGTCGTATGCGAATTTGCAGACGCTTTAAGCTTGAATTTACTGCGGCTGAAATTCTACACGAGCTAGTTAACCGCTTTCGATCCAAAGCGGGCGTGGAAATTCCCGTTACCTGGCGTTCGAATATCGCAGAGTAGATATTCAGTCCTGTCGCGATCGATGGTTGCCGGGTGGGTCTACCTCCCACTGGAACGCCGTGCCTTTCCACGGCGCACGAGAAACTTGGGCTGGGGCTTGATGTGTCGTTACAGAGATCGGTCAGGTCGTTGACAGAGTCCATAGCCGCCTGCAATTTACTTAGGGCGCGCCAGACTCTTCGTACCCCCAAGGTGGTTGAAAGCTATTCCTGCCGCCGTGCCTGGCGCTTTGAATACGAAGCTTAGTCCTTCCCCAATTACCGCATCGGCTACTTTAAAGCCACGCTCATTAGTCGGCGCTCGCAGTATATCAACGACTGTTAGTCCTCGCGCGATTGCCCCGAGTGGGACTTTGGGTACCGGTGCAAACATATGAAGTTATCGGGAGACAATATCTTCATAACTTTTCACCGGTACCGCTGATTCCTTGATTCCTTGGTTTGGCGGGAATGATCGTTCCGAGGCCAGCATGGACATGTTTTACGATTTCCTCGGTAAAAAGCAGGCTGCCAAGTTACGTGTTGCCGTGATGGATATGTGGAAACCGTTTCGCCACGCAACTGAACGTCACGCCCCGCAAGCGGCCATCATCTTCGACAAGTTCCATGCGCTGCGCCATTTGAGCGATGCACTGGATACCGTGCGCAAGCAAGAGTACGGCCGGTTAGAGGGTAAAAATCGCACGTTCATCAAAGGCCAAAAGTACGCGCTGCTATCCAATGCCGAGAACCTCAAAGGCGATGCGCGCACCAACCTTAAGAAGCTGCTCAAGGCCAACAAGCGGTTGAACACCGCCTACTTGTTGAAGGAATCCTTCGCCCAACTATGGGACTACAAAAACGAAACGTGGGCTCGCAAGTTCTTTGACGCGTGGCGCGAGCAGCTCAAATGGCAACGTCTGGAACCCTACGAGAAGTTCGCCACGATGATCGACAAACATTGGAACGGCATTGTCGCCTACTGCCGTCCCGAAAACAAAGTTGCTCTAAAGTATGTCGAAGGACTCAACAACAAGATCCGCGTCTTGCAACGCCGCGCTTACGGATTACGCGATGAGGAGTACCTCAAACTTAAGATTCTCACCTGCGCGCTGCCGACCATCTGATTAAATAGTGAACAGATTTTACCCACTCAGTTACGCGAAGAGCCTTAAGATTAAGGCCGGTCAATGTTCCTTACTAGACCGGCATTCCGTACATCCTTGTACATCAGATCGTTTCTGACCTACCTGGATGTAGGAAATGGCGGCGTTGCACGGAGCATTCGCCGGTTCAAACTCTCGCGAACGGAAAATGCAGTGAAATCAGGCCTTTTC
Organism: Pseudomonadota bacterium; assembly: GCA_043746555.1. Taxonomy (GTDB): domain Bacteria; phylum Pseudomonadota; class Gammaproteobacteria; order Steroidobacterales; family Steroidobacteraceae; genus CAZQYC01. The sequence goes on from JAYTQU010000086.1 coordinate 3,687, forward strand.
ATGTGTTCCAACATTCGCGGGTAAACCTCAGGCACATTCACGATTTCCACTACCGCAACCACTACGCTGCACGCGCCATTCTAACTTTCACTGCAACATCTACCCGTGCGCCCAAGCGATTTATGATTGCCATCAATCGGTCGACGGTGAAACGGCTTAAGTCGGCGTTTCGGATGCGAGAAAAATCCGCAGCGGCAATACCTGTCTTGGCATGCGCGGCCCTTACGGTTAATTCATCCTTATCCAATCGCTTTATCACTTCCGCCGCCAAAATGGCCTTTAGCTGTTCGACATCCGCGAACGGGCGCTTTAATTCCCGATAGACATTGCCACTACCTCGCACTAGGTCTGTCTTCTTCATCGCAGTAACTCCCGCAATCGCTTCAATCTGTCTTTTACCAAGTCGATCTCGTGCCTCGGCGTCTTGATACCCCGGGTCGATTTCTTTTGCAATGCATGCACTACCCAAACGTCGGCGCCCAACTGCACTGCATATACAACGCGGAATGCATTACCGGCATGCGGCAGCGCGATTTCCAAAACACCCGAACCCAGACCCAACATAGGCTTAGCGATATCAGACTTCCCTCCTTCCGCCGCAATAGTCAAAGCAGCCAAACAGTTCGACTGCGCGGCATCAGGAAACTTATCGAATTCCTTACGCGCGGCCTTTATCCATGAAATTGGTCGGGTTACCCGGATCATGCTCGAACTCTTGCAAAAACAAAAGCGTGTTGTCAAATATGACAATGTCGTCCAACAGGAAAGACTTCGGTGCCGGGACTCACATTTAAACATTTATCGACGCCTGCGCGCCAACAACTGGGACATCGCCGCTGAGGTACGACCGAAAAGTCGAGCCACCTCATTCAGCGATGCAATTCGCTCGTCTACTGCCCGTCGTGGCAATGCGGCGCGAGCTTCGCAGATGGATCGTAGCTTGGACGACGACGTGAGTTCTTCCAGTGATACGAGTCGTTCGGTGCAAATCTGGTTGGCAAGCTCGCCGAGCGACAGTCGACTCCTCGGCTTCACACGCGGCGCTGGCAATGAAGCCAGAAAGCGATCGGTGCCGATCACTCTTGGGTCATCCGACGGCAACAAACCCGGCACCGTCGCCTCAACCATAGTCGTCGCTTCGATCGTTTCCCTATAGCGCAGACGCGCCGCTTCAATCGTCGCCCCAAATAGCCCAAGACCAAACTCGGTCGTGAGCCACGGCAGCTCTTCGAGTCCGAGATGGGCTCGATGACTACTCCAAGGATAGTCGTCTGCGGATTCCACCATTCTCGAAGACACCAATACTCAACGGCCGCCACCGGGGCTTGCATAGGGAAAGATAGAATTTTGTCTTGAACGATCTGGGTAAGATTCGCGACTTCATGTCGATGTCACCGTCGAATGCCCATTCGATTCGATCCTTGAAGCACTGTCGCTACGACGAATTCGGCGGCGTCGTCAACCTAGAAGGCCAAGGCACACCTGCACGTGTCGAAGTAAACTTCGAACGCCAAGACGCAAAGTGATTGGCGATGTTGTACGCGAATTTGGCAACGCTTTGAGTCTCAATTGACTGTGACTCCAAACTTGCGCGGGCTAGTGGACCGCATTGTGCCCGAAGCGGGCGAAGTCACTTGGCGAAAGGAGACGATGATTCTAAAGATTCAAAGATACCAGTTCGGCACGCCGGTTCGCGAACGCTTTATCGTCTACAACTTGGCGCTCAGCAGCAGATCGCTGCCGCCGAGCAATAACTGCGACAAAGGCATTGCGAAGGTCTTATCGCCCATTGGGTATGTGCGCGTGCCCGGATACGCAACAATCAATCTTTCGAGTTTCAGATCTTGAAGTGCGGAACGCATCGACGGTGTCATCGTCGGCGCGTCTGCGCGTTTGATCTCGATACCGATGCGTCGGCCCTTTAAGAACAACAGCAAGTCGAGCTCGGCGCCTTGATACGTCGCCCAAAAATACGCATCGTCGGGGCGCAAAGCTTTTAGAACTTCTTCGATTGCATAGCCTTCCCACGATGCACCCATTTTTGGATGAGTCAGCAGATCGCGCGTTGTGCGAATGCCCAGCAGCGCATGTAGGAGTCCGCTATCGCGCACGTAGACTTTTGGCGCCTTCACCTGCCGCTTACCTAAGTTCTCGTGCCACGGTTTAAGTTGTCGCAACATCAACACCCCCGACAAAGCATCCAAGTAACGACGAACCGTGGATTCGCCCACGCCAAGCGATCGCGCGGGATCGGCGGCATTCCAAATGTTGCCGTGATAATGAGCCAGCATGGTCCAGAACCGCGACATCGCGGGCGGCGCAACGGCAACGCCCAGTTGCGCTAGATCGCTCTGCAGAAACGTTTGAATAAAATGCCTGCGCCAATCAAAGCTGTCGTCGG
>JAYTQU010000087.1:0-6055 GCA_043746555.1 Pseudomonadota bacterium
TCAAACGTGGCACCCGAGAGGTCTAGGCTACCGTTAACACTAACATCAACATTTCCCGCCGAATCCGTGATATCGATTATCACCGTCGCATCTGCCGCCATCGGCCCGACTAGCAGCGCAGCAGCCACAATTCCGAGAATCTTAAATTTCATTTTCTATCTCTCCCGTTTGATCGAATTTGCACAATCGTTTCTCAACTTGTGATTCCCGGTTCGGAATCCGCTGCCGCATGCCGCCGATATGTTGCGCAGTACCGAAGCAAATTCAGTGCCGCTATTCATTTACCTTTATGAATCCACTGCTTGCAGAAGCCTAGAGCCTCGGCCATTTCTCGAAATGTAAGCCGTTTCGACAGTCCTTTGCGGTTACTCGCCTTCTAAGTCGCCGGTTGCAAGATCGTGACGTGATGGCAACGCTGTGGTTTGCCGCTCGCGCTTTCATATAGTTTGCGGTTGTCGAACCAATGATCGGCACCGTCCAACTTGATGCGCGTTGTGTGGCGCAGCCAACCGACATAGTTCCATCCGAGTTTGACCACCGCGCGAAACCACGGACTGCGAAAGCCCGCATCGGTCGCGATGATCGGCTTGCTGTCGGTGGGCAGTAATCTTTGCAGCTGTTTCAGAAAAGCTTTCTCTGCGCGCGGCGTCCCCAACTGCAGTTGCGGATACACTTGTTCAAGTTCCGTGAGCGTCCGACCACCGACGGGAATGCCGGCGCGCAACACGTGCGAGCGATTGTCGTCTCGCAACTCGGACCAATCGATCACAATCTGATTTTCGTTAGTGATCCTGTTACGAAAAGTGACGCCTGGAGCAATTCAATCCTGTTTCCGTCGCCGTTCTCAACATAACAAGATGCTGTTCGGCAGGTGAGTTAGGAAAATGTCGAATCACCGAAAAGCCACGTCGCAAATTCATGACAGATTGTTCGAAAGCGAATCGCGCTTTAGAGTTGCGCGGCAAAACTAACAACACAACAAGTCGGCATGATTAAGTTATCGAGTTCCATTTACATCAATTCACCTGCGCGCATAGTTTGGGCCAAGCTGGCCGAACTAGAAAACATTCAGCTATGGGTAGACACCATCGCCACTGCCAAGTGCCACGGCGATCGACTGCAAGGCGTTGGCGTGCAACGTGTCTGCACGTTCAAGAATGGCATCAAGGTGACCGAGCGCTTCACCGCCTGGCATGAAGGCGAATCGTTCACGTATGAAGGCTCGGGTATGCCGCTCGTCAAGCTCGCACGCAACACGTGGTCGGTATTTCCGACCGAAGAACAGCAATGTTTGCTGGTGAGCGAAGCAGAGGTAGAGCTTAGCGGCGGATGGCTTGGCAAAATGCTAGACCCAGTAATGAACATTTGGATGAGACGTATGGAACCCACTTCGCTCGCCGGCTTTAAGCATTGGATCGAAACGGGAACGAATCACCGGGTCCCATAACTCAAGCCCGGCACCGGTGCACTTTTTTGCTTCTACGACACTGCTTCTACGTCACTTAGCAGGGAGATCTAAGCCATGAACGAGATCCAGCAATTCTTTAAGGAATAGATCCGTATGGGTATAGATTGCGAAGTGACCACCGGCTTTTAACAGCACAAACTCCTTTCGAGGCGCAGTGAGCGAATCGACGTACAACTTCGCAAGTTCCGGCGATGTGAAGTAATCGTCGGGTCCGGCAATAACAAACATCGGCAACGCAAAGTCATGTCCGAGCGATTCCAAGTCGACGGTGGTGAACGGACCGTCGAGCGAATCGCCAAGCAGGCGACTCTTGGTCAGGCGCACGCTTGGTAACACTTGCATGAGGTCTTGCAACGAATAGCCCGGCGCATAGCGCGCCGCAATCTGCCCGGCCGCGACAAATGAGTCGACGCCCTCATAGTATGTCGCCCACTTCCGCTGTGCGTAGAGAGCGGCGAACGATTTATAGGGAGGAGGACCGGAACTTTCCAGTTCTTTTACCGCCGACTGATTGCCGAACGCTTTGGCTTTATCGAGCACGCGCTCGTAGATCGCGGCTTCGTTGCGTTGGAAATTTACGACCTGACCCGCTCCGACATATGCGTAGAAGAGATCAGGGCGCGCCTTCGCCATCCGAACGCCAAGCACGGTTCCCCAGGAATGTCCAATCAGAATGAGTTTGTCCTTGTGCAAATGAGTCCTTAAATACTCGGCGAGTTCGAGACCGTCATCGGTCATTCGATCAATTGTCATGGTCGGTCCGATCGAATCACCGCTGCGTGCAAACGTTTTCCCGGCGCCGCGTTGATCCCACTGAACGACCGTAAAGTCTTTGGCCCACGGCTTGAACTGTGCGAAATACACTAGATTTGAGGGTTCGGCCGGTCCCCCGTGTAGAAAGAGCACCACAGGATTGTTGCGATCTTGTCCACGGATCGTAATCCATTGTTCGATGCCGCCAATCTTGACGAACATGGATTCTTCAATGCCGTTTGCCGATTGAATCGCCAATGCGTCGGCGTTTTGATGTTGACGGCAAGCACGGTAGCCAACCAATCCGCCGACAATCACCACAACGAGCCCAACAAGACTCAACAGCGCGATGCCGACTACCTTCCAAATCTTCTTCAACATGCGGCCCCTCTCCTATTCAGTATTCGCACGGATTTCTGACTTCAATTCTACAAATCAAACTTTGAATCAGGTATTGCACGTCGCCATTCACTGCTTGCATTGTTTACTTGCATGGCCTGACGGCAATTCCAAAATCAACACTTCGGATGGCACGCAAAATGGGGTCACAACTTTTTGTGCACGACTTTCCAATCCTGATTGTGCGCCGAGGAATCAAGGCGAATAGGGCGACACCCTCCGACGATGGCAGGATTGAGACGAAAGATGCGCACTTATTCGATCTTCGAAAACTCTCCAAAATCAAGTAAGAGTTTTATCGACAGCCGAGCGAAGCGGAAACAACTCACCCCGCCTTCCTCACCCTCTCCGCAAATTCCTCAACAACAAACGACCCACTCCACTCGGCAATAGCCTGTTTGATTTGTTGGTCGATGAGGTCGACGGCCTCGCGCTCGCGATGCATGCACGCATGAACTCGCTCTTGCTCTAAGCGCTCAACGCGTTGGCGAAGTTCAACCGAGTAGCCACTGGTTTGCGGCTCGGCCCAATTCCTTTTTCGTAGAGCGTTCACATCAACCGCATTTAGAATCGCCGCAGTTCAAGCACGTCATGCAGCCGTCCATCATGACGACAGCGGTGGTGCTGCACTTCACGCAGAGCACTGCGCCTTCGGGAAAGCTGCTTTTGGCGAAGGCATCGGTTTGTTTGTTGCGGGCTTCGAACTCGGCGCGTTTTTCTTCGATGAGCGCTTTACGCGCGTCGTCCATCTCGGAACTTTTGAGAAGACCAATCGATTGCAAGTGACGTTCGATCACATAGCCGAGTTCGGCAATGATGGACGGCATAAACCGTCCGCCGGATTGCCAATAGCCGCCGCGCGGATCGAACACGGCTTTGAGTTCGTCGACCAAGAAGGTGACGTCCCCCCCTTTGCGGAACACCGCGGAAATAATTCTCGTGAGCGCCACGATCCACTGGAAGTGGTCGAGGTTTTTGGTGTTGATGAAAACCTCGAAGGGACGCCGCTGTTCGTGCGGCGTGCCTTCATTTAAGAGCATGTCGTTGATGGTGACGTACATGGCGTGATCCGAGACCGGCGTTTTGATTTTGTAAGTGCTGCCGATCAGCATGTCGGGACGCTCGAGTTTTTCGTGCATCCAAATCACGTTGTCGTCCTTGCGCATGGCTTCCAATTTCTTGGCGTTATCGGCGGCCTCGGCCTTGGCAGCCGCTTCACCCGGTTTTTCTACTCGATACTTGGTAATTTTTTTATCGATCTTAATCGTCATCATCTGCACTCCAACCGCGTCAGCGGTTACGCGAGCCTAAGCTCGGGTTAGTCCCCTAGCGTTCTTTGTGAAAGTGATGAGCGATCAGTGATGCGTGATGAGGAAGACTCTTTTTCCTTCTTGCTCATCACCCGTCACCCGTCGCTCGTCACTTCTTAAAACTTGCCGTAATACCCTTCTTTCATCGCGTCGAACAAATTCGCGGCGGTATGCATCTCGCCGTCGTATTCGATTTCTTCGTCGCCTTTAACCGAAACTTCGCTGCCGTCTTCCAACGTAAACGTGTACGTGGTGTTCTTTAAATCTTCCTCTTTGACGAGCACGCCTTGGAAAGCCTCGGGGTTGAAACGGAAGGTGGTGCAACCCTTCAAACCCTGTTCGTGTGCATAGAGGTAGATGTCTTTGAAATCTTCGTATGGATAGTTGGTCGGCACGTTGGCAGTTTTGGAAATCGACGAGTCGATCCAAAGTTGCGAAGCGGCTTGAATGTCCACGTGTTGGCGCGGCGTGACATCGTCGGCCGTGCTGAAATACTCCGGCAATTGCTCGGCCGCAGTGGTTGCGCCGGGCATCGCGCGTGGATTGATCATCTCGCGATACGCGAGCAACTCAAACGAGAACACATCGATCTTCTCTTTGCTCTTTTTGTTTTCGCGAATCACGTTTCTAAAATAATGATGTGCAAACGACGGTTCAATGCCGTTCGATGCATTGTTGGCCAGCGACAACGAGATCGTGCCTGTGGGCGCAATTGAACTGTGATGCGTGAAGCGCACACCGATTTCAGCGATTTCATCGACGAGTTCGGGCGCTGCTTCGGCGACGCGCTGCATGTAGCGACTGTACTTGGCGAGCAACACACGGCCGGGAATCATTTGTCCCTCACGCCAGCCGTCCCTCACCATCTCGGGACGCTTGCGCAACATCTCGGGCGTCACTTCGAACTCTTCGATCATGATCGGCGCGGGACCTTTCTCACGCGCGAGTTCGAGCCCCGCCTCCCAACCGGCAAGCGCCATTTCGCGCGATACGTTCTGAGTGAACGCGACCGATTTCTTCGAGCCGTACTTCATGCACAACATCGTGATCGAAGAGCCCAGCCCCAAGAAACCCATGCCATGACGACGCTTGCGGAAAATTTCATCGCGTTGTTTACCGAGCGGCAGACCGTTGATCTCCACCACGTTATCCAACATGCGCGTGAATACCTTTACAACGGCACGAAATTCATCCCAATCGAACTTCGCATCTTCGGTAAACGGATCGACAACAAACTTGGTGAGATTGAGCGAACCGAGTAAGCAGGAGCCGTAAGGCGGGAGTGGTTGCTCGCCGCAAGGATTTGTCGCACGAATATTTTCGCACCACCAATTGTTGTTCATTTCATTGACACGATCGATGAGCACGAAGCCCGGCTCGGCGAAGTCGTATGTTGACGTCATGATCACATCCCACATGCGGCGCGCGGGGACGCTTTTGTAAATCTTGCAGCACACGAGACCGGCGTCGTTGGTGACGTAGCCGTCTTTGATCGGCCATTCGCGCCACAGGTATTGCGTCGCATCGGAGAAATCGAGGCCATCGCTTTCTTTGATCGTAATAGGAAAAGAGAGCTTCCATTCTTCGTCACGCTTCACCGCTTCCATGAATTCGTCGGTAACCAAAAGCGAGAGATTAAATTGTCGCAAGCGGCCCGCTTCGCGTTTGGCGCGCACGAAATCCATTGCGTCGGGATGACCGACATCGAACGTGCCCATCTGCGCGCCGCGACGACCGCCGGCCGAGGAGACGGTGAAACACATCTTGTCGTAGATATCCATGAACGACAGCGGACCCGAGGTGTACGCGCCCGCGCCCGAGACATAGGCGCCTTTCGGTCGCATCGTCGAGAATTCGTAACCGATGCCGCAACCCGCTTTGAGGGTGAGTCCCGCTTCGTGCACCTTATTTAAAATGTCGTCCATCGAATCGCGGATGGTGCCCGACACCGTGCAATTGATCGTGGACGTGGCGGGCTTGTGTTCTTGAGCACCGGCATTCGACATGATGCGACCTGCCGGAATGCAGCCTTTGCGCAGCGCCCATAAAAATTTTTCGTACATCTCCTCGCGCGCTTCTTGGCGTTCGACATCGGCCAGCGCGCGAGCCACGCGTTTATAAGTCT
>JAYTQU010000088.1:0-3614 GCA_043746555.1 Pseudomonadota bacterium
GGGTCAAGTCGGAATTTGCCGGCGCATTGCGATTGAATGCAGCGCTGTTTGATACCAAGTACACGGACATGCAGTTGATATATCGTGTGGGAATTGTCCCCATCATCTTTAATGCCGGCGAGGCGACGATTGAAGGTGCGGAAGCGGAACTCACGTACGCGAAGAACAATCTCACTGTCGATAGCAACGTCGGATATCTTCTTAACTCGTTCGATTCCATCACGGCGGTTCCGGTTCCCGGTGCCGGCGCAACCGTCGGTCCAAACGACTCATTACCGTTTACGCCTAAGTTCCAAGGCAATGTCGGCATTGGCTACGCCATCGGCGTGGGTGGCGATTTCAAACTGACGCCGCACATTAACGTGGTGTATACCGGGCGCCAATTCTTCGATGCGGCCAACTCAGTCGAAGTCGCGCAGAACAATAACATCACGACCGCGAATGCATCGCTGACGTTTGCGCCTACAGATGCAAAATGGCGCGTAAAGGCTGGCGTTAACAACCTGACCGACAAGTTGTATCCGGTTGCGGGTAACTCGTCGTACGGCACATCGGCGGGCTATGCGGAAATCATTTACGCACGGCCGCGCAACTTTTATGTGTCGCTGTCGCATAACTTCTAACCTAGTAAGGTCAGGTCGGTGACGATTCAAGGTCCGGGCCCGCAAGTGCTCGGACCTTTTTCTCTTTCGAACGTAGAATTCAAAACCAGAGTGACATTGAATCGCAGGGGGTCTTATGACATCGCAGCCCGTCACGCCATCGCCTCAGAATCTACGTTATGCGTGGTACGTCGTGTTCGTGCTCATGCTCTGCTACACGCTGTCGTTTGTCGATCGACAGATCCTTGCGTTTTTGGTTGGACCGATCAAACGGGACTTGCACGTCAGCGATACACAAATTGGACTGCTGCAAGGTTTGGCATTTGTCATCTTTTATACATTTGTCGGCATCCCCATGGGCCGTATGGCCGACAAATCGAATCGTCGCAACATCATTGCAGTCGGTGTCGTGTTCTGGAGCCTCATGACATCGATGGGGAGCATCGCGAAAAGTTTTTGGTCGCTCACGTGCGCTCGTTTTGGCGTCGGTGTCGGTGAGGCGACGCTCGCGCCGTCGGCGTTCTCGTTGATATCGGATTACTTTCCCAAGGAAAAATTGAGCACTGCATTGAGTGTGTATTCAATGGGCATTCTGATCGGCTCCGGTCTCGCATTGATCGTGGGAGGCATGGTCGTGGGCGCGGTGTCCAATATGCCGCCGGTCGACTTGCCGGTACTCGGCACAGTGGCGGCATGGCAGCTCACGTTTTTGGTGGTGGGCTTACCCGGTTTATTGTTCGCATTGCTGCTTTACACCGTGCGTGAACCCGTGCGTCGCGGTTTAACTCTGCATGCGGATGGACAAGTGAAAGCCATCGGCTTTAACGAAGCGTTTGCGGAGATCGCGAAGCGGTGGTCCGCTGTTGCCGGTGTTTCGTTGGCGATGGCATGTCAAGCGATGGCCAACTACGCATTAATCGCATGGGGACCGACATTTTTCGATCGCGTTTATCACTGGTCGAAAGCCGACACGGGACTGGCATTGGGATTAATCACGCTGAGCTTCGGCTGCGTCGGTTTATTCTTTGGCGGGCGATTGTCGGATCGTTGGTTGAGACGCGGCATTTGGGAAGCGCCGCTGCGTGTCGGTTTTATCGGCGTTGTCGGTGTCGGTTGCACTTTAGTGCCCGCGATGTTGGTGAGCGACGTGAAAATCACTATTGCATTGCTGCTGCCGGCGTTGTTCTTCCTGGGATTGCCGATCGGTAGTGCGTACGCTTCCTTGCAATTGATCTTTCCCAATCAAGTGCGCGGCATGGTGTCGGCTGTACTGATCTTCATCTTGAACATCGGCGGGTTCGGGCTTGGCCCACTGCTGCCTGGAGTATTCAACGACTATGTATTTCACAACGAAGGGATGATCGGCGAGTCGATTGCGTTAACCGTTGCACTCGCGTCAGCCGTTGGAGCCGTGCTGTTCTTCGTGACCTTCGCGCCGTATCGACGACACTATTTGGCGATTCATCCTATTGAGGTGCCGAGCCAGAAGTCGGAACGCTAACGCTACAGGTGGTGTGTCCTACGGACACTAGAAGAACAATCTCGCTGAGGCAGCGAGATACGCTAACGCTACTGTAGGTGTGGGCAAGCCCACTAGAAGAGTCAATCTCGGTATGAACAACTTTCACTAAGTTGTTCATACCGAGATTGGTGCCGAGAAGAGGAATCGAACCTCCACGGGGGGTTACCCCGGCGGATTTTGAGTCCGCTGCGTCTACCAGTTCCGCCATCCCGGCTTAGGGATTTCGCAAGATCAGCGAGGGCGCGCAGTATAAAAGGGCTCGTCGGAAATTTGCAGCTACTTTTTTTTCGCGTGAAAATTTATGGCCGCTATAGTGCGGCCCCATGCCGAAACACTTGACCCGCACAGACTTCCATTTCGACTTGCCCGACGAGTTAATTGCCCAGCGGCCGCTTGCCGCGCGTTCCGGGAGCCGTCTGCTGCACTTGGGAGCGATATTGGCCGATTGTCGCTTCGTCGATCTGCCGGACCTCCTACGTCCCAACGACCTACTCGTGTTCAACGACACCCGCGTGATTCCGGCGCGCGTGCACGGCCTGAAGCCGAGTGGCGGCCAAGTGGAGATATTGCTTGAACGGGTTTTGAGCGAGCGACGTATCTTGGCCCAGGTCGGATCGAGCAAACCGTTGCGCGCCGAGGTGCCGATCCGACTTCCGGGCGCGGTGGAGGCGCGTTTGATTGGTCGTCACAACGATTTGTTCGAATTGGAGTTGACGGCAGATGCCGCGCAGTATTTTCAAATACATGGCGCAATGCCGCTGCCGCCGTACATCGAACGCGCGGCCGAAATCAGCGACAGCGAGCGATACCAAACTATCTTTGCGCGCGAGTTAGGTGCGGTGGCGGCGCCGACTGCCGGATTGCATTTCGATGAAGCGATTCTCAAACGGTGCACCGAGCGCGGTGTGCAAACGGCGTATCTCACTTTGCATGTCGGCGCAGGCACGTTTCAGCCAATGCGAGTGGATAATCTCGCCGAACATCGCATGCACGCTGAGCTTGTGCGGGTTCCGCAGAAGGTGTGTACACAGATTGCAGCAACGCGCGCGCTGGGAGGCAGAGTGGTCGCAGTCGGGACTACCGTGGTCCGAAGCCTGGAAACGGCGGCGAGAGAGGGAGTTTTGAAGCCATTCGATGGCGACACCGATATCTTCATCACGCCCGGATTTGAATTCAAGGTCGTCGACACGCTGATCACCAACTTTCATTTGTCGGAATCGACGCTACTCATGCTTGCTTGTGCCTTCGGCGGCTACGATAGGGTGATGGCGGCGTATCGACACGCCGTGCAGGCGCGCTATCGATTCTTCAGTTATGGCGATGCAACCTTGATCGAACGAACGTAATGAACTTCGAATTACTCCGCAACGATGATCGCGCGCGACGCGGCAAGCTCACCTTTGCGCGCGGTGTCGTTGATACGCCCGCGTTCATGCCGGTCGGCACCTACGGCACGGTGAAGGCGATGCGCCCGGCCGATCTCAAAGACA
>JAYTQU010000089.1:0-16078 GCA_043746555.1 Pseudomonadota bacterium
GCCGTGCCTGGACCGCTGTTCACTTTTGCCGCTTACTTGGGCGCGGCGATGCGCGTGTCACCGAGCGGCGTAGTCGGCGCGCTACTGTGCACTGTTGCGATCTTTCTCCCATCGTTCTTGTTGGTGGTGGGTGCGCTTCCTTACTGGCATCGCATGAGCCATCAGCCGCGCATGCGTGTGACGCTCCAAGGCATCAATGCAGCGGTGGTCGGAATCCTGTTGTCAGCGCTGTATGACCCAGTGATGACTGGGTCTATTCACGATGCATCGGATGCGTTGATTGCTATCGTTGCGCTCGCTCTCTTGCTTGCCTTCAAACTTCCGAGCTGGATGATTGTGGCGCTATGTACTACTAGTACGGTTGTCGCTCGCTATCTTCTTTTTATTCAGTAAGGCAGCGATGCACTCAGCACTTCATTCGACGCGACGCATTTCGGGGCATACAGCACTTCCCCTCATTTGGCGGTGCCCTTATCAGCGGGCAAGCCTTAGCCGTCCGGCATCACGGACCACGACACTTTGACGATGTCGTCAATGCGAGGCGGTGAGTTTCTTCCATCGCGCTTCGTCAACGATTTCCTGGCGATACGTTGCGTGACACGAGACACACGTGCTCAGTGTTTTATTCAATGCGGCCAGCACCTGTGTGCTGTCGTTGCGCTTCGCGGGCGGAATAATCTCATCCGCCGTCGAGTGAAACGCCATGGCGCGTTCCGTGAAGCCTGGCGTCGCCGCGCCCATATGCGTGCACATCTGTTCCATCTCGGGACTCATTCCCAATTTCTTGGCGGCCGTCTCGATCGCTTGATAGTCGCGCTTGGCAAGCGCAGCAACGATTTCGTTCACCGCTTCCAAATGCTCGCGCATGTTTTGCTTTTGGTGTTCGGCCATCATGTCGAGCAGATAGAGAGGCTGACGCTCGCCTTGTTTTGCAGCGGGCATGCCTGGATGCGCCGGAGCAGTCGGAGTTTCCGCGTGACCCATTGATGCAATCGTCAAAGCGAGCGCACAGGTCAATACCGATAGTTTGGTGATAGTAGCCTCTCCCTCAACATTTCGACGAATCCACACTCGTATTGAACGGTTCAGCCGAGCAGGCCGACATACGCGGAACACACTATCGTTTAGCGACAAGGACGTAAGGTCGAGGCTAACTCACGGGTGCTTACTTGCGAGACCGCAACTGAGGTTTCCCCACGCATTCAAATCGTCGGTATTTTCTGTCTCTTTCTGCTTTGTCCGTTCGCCCTGATCTCGTCGAAGGATTCTTTGGATTGAAAAATGCTTCGACAGGCTCAGCACGAATGGAACAATTTTAGTTGGGTTGCTGACTCCGTTCGCCCTGAGAGAGCCTGTCGAAGGGCTCCTTAGAAACGGGGAATGCTTCGACGAGCTCGCGCAGTCGACCTAGCACTGCAATATCACGCGTTTGGGAGTGACTGATCTGCTACGAGGTCACATCCTGCAGTTCTTGCTCGATGCATTGGTGAATATCCCCGCGCCCTTCGGACGCCGAGTTCATGCGAAGCTAGCGGCGTGTTTTTGTTGGCGTGGCGAACACGATGCTTATATGTGGCGTCGCAATACTGAAACGCGACTCCCTAGCGCAAAGAGAAAGTCCTAAAGCCTGGTACGCTAAACACGCATGCTCTTGATTGCTTATACTGGAGAGCCCGTTTAGCGAACAAGGATAAGACGAGACCGCCATGCTAATAGACGAACTTAGAGCGAAGAAGCCGGCTATTACCGCGTTGTGTAGTCAATATGGCGCTAGGCGCATGCGCGTGTTTGGCTCGGTGGCTAGGGTTGAGGAGCGACCCGACAGCGACATCGATTTTTTGGTGGACTTCCCGCGCGGGTACGATTTGTTTGCTCAGCGATTACCTCTGGCAGAGAGATTGGCAGAAATGTTGAATCGTCGAGTTGAGGTAATTCCGGAGCACGAGTTAAGTCGGCACATTCGTGATCGAGCGCTTAGTGAGGCGGTTGATCTATGAATAAGCCTTGGGAGCCGTATGCGCAACACATCCTGGATGCCATCGCACGTATTCGGCGCGTTCAAGCGCGCGGCGATCTGAGTCAGGACGAAGTGCTTTACGACGCAGCGTTACGCAATCTGCAAACGTTATCCGAGGCCACTCAACTACTACCGGCGGAAAAAAGGCAGCGCATCCTTCGATACCTTGGCGCGAGATCACCGCCTTTCGAAACATTCTGGTTCACAACTACTTAGGTAACATCGATCCCCTAACGGTAGCCGCCGTAATCGACAAGCATCTTAAACCGCTGGAAGACTGCATTCGGACCATGCTTGCGTCGGATCAATAGCTGCTGCTGGATTGCCAGACGGGCAAGGCGAGATTCGCAGATGGCACGGGTCGGGGCGGAGGGAATTTGAGAAGTCTTAGCGGCCGATTTGATGAATTAATCCTCGCATGGACCCCGATCCCCCGCAACCGGCACCGGCGATTCCGAAAATAAATCCGCCCCCGATGCTGCTAGCGTGACCGCGGTGCGCAGCCTCATATTCTACTTTCGCGTGTCCGGCTACGGTGCCCTGTGGTGTGACACGGTCGGCGCTGTCGCAGATTGAAAGTCGCCGCACCAAAGCGTCGGGAGCTTTGCTTAAGTGCTTGGCCAAAGCATTGGATTGCGACATGGACGATCTCGCGTAAGTATTCGCCGTCACTCAGGCAAAGCTGCGGCCATCCATCCGTTCGCGCAATCGTGTGGGTGTCCAAATCTTCGAGGCCTGGATAGTCCTGATGTTAGAATCGGCGCGATATGGCAACGCGCTCACGCAAGCAAAAAACAAAAGCGCGCTCAACGCCGCCGCGCTGCGTCGTCATCGCGGGCCCCAATGGTGCGGGCAAGACAACGTTTGCGCGTGAGTACCTCACCAAGTACGCGCAAGTCATTCCGTTCATCAATGCGGATCTGATCGCCAGTGGACTGTCGCCGTTACAACCGGAAGCAGCCTCGGTCGCGGCGGGAAAATTGGTGCTGCGGGAAATCGATCGATTGATGGCGGAATGCGTCAGCTTCGCATTCGAGAGCACGCTTAGCGGGCTGACGTACGCAAAACGATTCGCGCTGCTCAAGAATGCCGGTTACGAAATCGAGATTGTCTTCCTTAAGTTGCCGACGACTGCGCTTGCGTTGCAGCGTATTGCTTCTCGCGTTAAGCAAGGCGGCCACAACGTACCCGCCGCCGACGTGCGCCGCCGCTTTAAACGTGGGTGGGAAAACTTTCAGAATGTGTACAAGCCCCTGGCGGATAGCTGGGCGGTGTACGACAATTCCGGCGAATCGCCAAAATTGCTTGAGGAGAGCACATGACCGTCGCACGCTCAAAAAATAAGCCCAGCAAGTTTGCCCGGGACGTTGGTGCCGCCTTACGAGACGCGGCACGCACCGCACGCAAAACAGCGCGCATGTATGGCACTCCGATCTATGTTTGGGAAAACGGGAAGGTGGTGGCAAAGAAGCCGTAGCGACTTGCGTAGCGATCGTGTCTGCTCTCGGCCAAGAGCCGACATTCCATTTTTGATCAAGTTGCAAACCTGGCAATGCTGGCGCCAGCCGCCCGAAATGCTGGTTGTCGTGCCGCGGTGTGTTTGTAGTTCGGATTTAAGTGATGAAGCTCTCTCCCGCTACTGCCTTCACTTTTTTCCAGCCGACACATCGGCATCGGCCGGCGCCTTAGTCAAGTATCGAATGAAGCCATCGAGACTCACGACGTTTACCTGCAAGTTGCCAAAGCGTTTTTTGTAACTTCGATCGACGTCTTGCGCCACCACGAAGTGTTCCGCTTTGGGGTAGCGGGTGGCAAAGGCTTTCAGCGGGCTTGCGTCGAAATTGTCGGCCGACCATTTGCATTCGATAGCAATCGGTGCGCGCCCGCGCCGGACTAAAACAAAATCGACTTCGTGCCCCTGTTTGTCGCGCCAGTAATTGATGCGTCGTGTTTGCAAGCGAGCATGCATTTCGTTGAGTACGAAATGCTCCCACAGTAGCCCTAAGTCGTCCGGCCGCAAGCGGTCCCAACCGCGGAAGTAGCACACGAAACCGGTATCGAAGCCATACACCTTGGGCGCCGCAACGATCTCCGTAGATTTGCCGGACGAATAAGGCCGCACCACGTGTGCAATAAATGTTGTTTCAAGCGCCGCAAGGTAATTGGCAATGGTCGGCCGACTCACTTCGCAAGGGCGTGCAAAGCGGGTGGCCTCGAAAATGCCGCCGCTTGATGCGAGCAGCAGTTCCACAAAACGGAGAAAGGAATGACGGCGCTCTAAGCGGAACAACTCTTGAACGTCTTTAGCCCAGTAGGCCTCCATCCATTCTTGAAACTCTTGCTCTGGCTGCTGTTCTGCCAATAGAAATGGCGGCAGACCGCCACGATGCAGCCGCTTCTGCAAGTTATGGCTCGGTAACGTTCGCATGTCTACCGAGGTTGCCGGTGTGAGCCATAGCTCACCTTTGCGTCCAGTAAGCGAATCGCGAAACTTTCGAGTTGCGCCCATAGTAGACGAGCCGGTCGCGATAATTTTCATTTGCGGATAATGATCTGCCGCAATCTTGAGTAACTCCGATGGATTACGCAGGCGGTGCACTTCGTCTAACACAACGCGCTTGGCGCTAACCGGCGAGCGGCTCTTACTGCTTTTTGTAGTTGCAGGCTTGTCGACGAGGCTATCGAGAAAATCTTGCGGATCGTCCATAAGCCGCCGATGACGCGGCAGCTCGCAATCGAAATATTCCACGCGCGGCAACGAATGACACAGCGTGGTCTTCCCTGCCCGCCGAACGCCGGGAAACCAAATTACATTGTGCGCCTGCCACAAATGTTCGATCTTTTCGAGCCAAAAGCGTCGTTTCCACATGCAGGCAGGGTTGCATATAGTCGTACCAAACGCAACCTCGCTTACGTTTGGTTATGAACAGAAAGTATGGAAATCGAACACGTTGTAGGAGCCGCAGTGCCAGTATAAAGTTATGCAGATATGCGCAAGCGGGCCGGAGTCCGCTTAGTATAGTCATAACTTTACAACGGGCACCGCCGATCCAGCTTAAGCGCTTAGCCAAAGCATTGGATTGCGACACGGACGATCTCGCGTAAGTATTCGCCGTCACTCAGGCAAAGCTGCGGTCATCCGTTCGTTCGAGTAATCGTGGGGGTCCAAATCTTCCGTCCGGTATCCCAACAACCCAACTCCGGCACGGGAGTCTGACTCGAATCCGCCAACGAACCAACCTTCGCGCCCAATTGATTGACGGGCACCGAGACAATCTCAAGCGGATGAAGCACGACCTTGGTGTCTTCGAGATGCGCTTACACGCGAATACCATTCGTGTATGCGGAGAGCGTCGTCTTCAACTATGGACCCTTTGCCGCCGGACCGCGTATCTCCAGTAGTTTTTCACCGCCTTCCAGACGTTGCTTAATTTCAGGCAGCAATGGCCCAAGCCAGGCGAACAATACTCGGTTGGTGCAATTTCCCAGACGCAGCCACACGACGGAAGGTGCGGCGGGATCGTCGATGACCCTCCTCGCGAAATCCTCATCCTTGGTCATGAGCGTCCAGTTACCGCTCATTGCAAAATTCAAGACGCTGCCATCGTCCGAATCGCGTAGACCCGCTTCTCGTATAGAAACCGCAGAGAAACCTTGCTCACCCAACCAACGAGCAAGCGCTGGCGGCAGTTGCGCATCGACGAGAAATCGCACGGCCTACGCAGCCACCAGTACGGGATGATCCAGATACCGAGCCGCATAAGCGATCGAGGCGCGGATGTCCTCAATTACAAGGTCGGGGAAATCGGCCAAAATCTCTTCTTGGCTCGCGCCGTCCGCCAGCATATCCAACACATCTTTCACTCGAATACGCATGCCACGGATACAAGGGCGGCCACCGCACTGATTCGAATTAACCGTAATGCGATCAACGGAAATCGCGGTCATTGAAATGCACTCCGCAAATACTTACTAAGCATCGAGTATATCCTCAATGTGAAATTCGCGTACCGGACTTGGGATATTGGGATATAAAAACTTTTCCCATTGCCTCAGGTTCCACGTGCCCCTCTCACACCAATCGCAGCTTCACTCGACTGCATCGCCCGCTCAATCCAAACGTATAGATAAACGGCTTCTTCTCGCTGCGCGCTGTATTTGCAAATTCGTGAATGCGGTGGCCGACAATCTGTGCGGTGTCCTGCGCGGTTGCTTGACCGCCGGTGAAGACGAAGGCACCTACAGCCGCTTGGCTTAAGGATTGCAGTTCAAGCGCGCGATACCGCACACGTTGATCGCGCATCAAGGCGATCCAACCATGCTCTCCAATAAAGCTGAGCCATTCTTCATCCATTGCGCCGAATCCGCATGCATCTTTCGGCGTGCGCACATCGACGCCTGCGCTTTGCAGCGCGGCTAGCAGGACCTTTGAATAAATCGACTCGTCGAGATAGAAGACGATGCCGTCAAGCCGCTTGGCGGCGGTCGAACTCGCATCGGATCGCTTCCTCGATCGTTTCCTTTTGCGCGCCATAGTCCTCGGCCATTTCGCTTAGCGTGTCCCCGGCTTTGAATCGATCTGCCAATACCGCAGTGGGCACCGACGTACCTGAAAGCACGGGTCTTCCAAATGCAATGCGTGGATCGATCACCACCGTGCGTGCCGATTCGGCAAGCTCGTGGACGGAATCGGGCGTGACGGATGACTTAGTGGTGAAGGGATACAGCTTGATAGGCACGCCATGCGCATCACGTTCGATGCGATTGAGATGCGTGCGAATGAGATCAGCCATCTCGACTTGGCCTTCGCGCGATACGTTGACCACGCGGTCTAATTCTTCCACGAACAAATCCACACCCATCGTGGCGAACTGTGCTTGCGAGAGTGGCCTGTCATGCTTGAGATGTTTACCGACAAATTCCAACGCTTGTCGAATTTTTGGCAGAGGAATGCGATGCTGTCGACGAATGGCCGACAACACATGCGCTTCCACCAAATTGAGAAATGACAATCCTTCGGACTTCTTTCCGTCCAAGCGAATAACCGGTTTGAATCGCTTGACGCCGCCTTGATAGGCATAACCGACACACCATGCGCGCAGTGTCGCCACAGGCAACTGTAGATAATGCGCGGCTTCGGAAAACGGATAGGCCGGAGTGCGGCGCAGAGCTTCTAACTTGCTAGACATCTGTGCGTCCTCCTTATGGTCCAACGGCGGTCTAGTGCGTGGATTGGTTGCAGGATAGTGCCGAGTACCAGTCATTTGGTCAATGGCTTGGCTGGCGGAGCGGATCGTGCCGGGTCACGGCGTCAGGGTCAACGTCTGCTTTGAGTCGATGGCGCTGAATCATCTATTAGCCAACAAAGCGAACCAGCAGACAAACTACTCTGCCCCCAGCTCGAAGTCATTTCATAATCCGAATTGGCCGAACGGACACGCAGTGCAATGCCTGCGCAGCCCTTGAGGGCATTCTTAACTCGGTATTGAATGCATGGAGAGACGGAGAGACGGTGCCGGGCACGGGATTCGGGGTCAACGGCAGTAAGAAGCCTTGATGTCGGATCAGACAAGCGGCATCAATCAAGATGCCTTATTCAGACTTGCCCACCGGCAATCGCCGAACTCGAATGGCTCGATCTGTAACCGTCACCATTGCACCCGCATCAATTGCATCTGCAACGCGCGGCCAAATACTCAACAAGAGATCGGCGAGTTCCTTTGCTTTTAGTCCTTCTTGCCGAACGCTGACAATCGAAGGCTTGGATTCACCCGACAACGAGAGTAACGCGTGAAAATCCGCATCGAGCGTGCAAACAACACGATTGTCCGTACGAGCACGAGCGATGATGTCGACATCGCTCGCTCGATCGATCCATACCGATGTCGATGGCGTGTACTACGTCCCACCCGGCGGCACGGAGAATCGGGAGAGCGGAATGCGGTAAACCCTAATCCAGCAGGACGCGAATCAAGCAGCCTCTACGGGCAGTACGACATCGTCCAAATTGCTGGCCGCAAATTCAAGCGCTTGAGAAATGTCCGCGTCGTCCAGTTCCGGATAAGCGGTCTTGAGTTCCTTGCGATCGGGATAGAGAGCAATCGCTTGAAGCACCCGCCGCACGGTCAAGCGCATTCCACGAATGCATGGCTGACCGTTCATGATGTTTGGATTAATTGTGATGCGATCAAGCTTGGGTTTCATGACGCGCTCCGGGTGTGTACATCCAAGTCTATGGAAGCCGACGGCTAATGCAAGCTGCGAATACGATCACCATTGAGTTACGCGGCCGAAACACTGCGCATGAATGCGCCGGATGCCGGGGATTGGGGTCAACGTCCGCGTTGGGCACATAGCAGACGCTACCCCGCAGCGATAACACGAACTTGACGGCCAGACTTTGCCAATCGATCCCGTGCGCACCTCACGTAATTTGTGGCACCTCTCAACGGAGGGTATGCTTCGTCGCGTTCATGTCGTGACCAAGAACATCAATGTGCGGTTTCATGGACTACTGCTCGTGCAATGACCCGATACCGGATCGGGTCGAGCCGATTGCGCAATCGTCGAGATCCGACACGCAGCGCTGAAGTGCGTCACTCGATTCCAATTGCAACGTCACGTGCCGTATGTCAAAGCGACGAGCGAGCTCGGCGGATGTCGTGCGGAGCAGCGCATCGGTGTCGACAAGTTCTTCGTCTTTTAACACCAAATGCGCGGTCAATGCGGACTCGGAGGTATCCATTCCCCATACATGCAGGTCATGCACATTCTGCACTTGTGGAAGGCTTTGCAAATAAGCGCGCACAGCCACAACATCGATTCCTTCAGGAATCGCCTTCAAACAGAAGGTGTAGCGATTTCCGGAACAGCGACCCTGTACCGATAACGATAATGACCGCAATGACCAAGCTCACGACGGGATCGATCCAAACCCAACCTCGCCATAGAAAGAGAAGACCGGCCAGCACCACTCCCAACGATAAGAGTGCATCGGCGGTCATGTGGAGGAACGCACCGCGAATATTGAGATCGCGCTTGCTTCTCGACATGAACAGCAAGCAGTCAGCGCATTAATCACAACACCGATCGCGGCAACGACTATCACTGTCATCGCATTGGGCGAAGAGGGAATCTGAAGCCTTTGAATGGCCTCCCACATTAACGCGCCCATGGCGACGAGTAGAATCGTTGCGTTCAAAAAGCTTGCGATGATCGAATCGCGTCGCCAGCCATAGGTATGGCGATCATTCGGGCGCAAGCGGCCGATTGCGAGCGCACCCCACGCCAGCAGTAAACCACCCACATCGCTCAGGTTGTGCCCAGCATCGGCCAACAACGCCAGTGATCCACTGCGCCAGCCGTAAAACGCTTCAATCGCTACAAAAATAGTATTGAGCGCGACGCCAATAGCAAACGCGCGGTTGAAGTTGGTGGCTTTGTGATTGCGGGCCGTGCTCATGAAGCAGGTTGCTCCTTGCGACGAAGTATTACAGATAGCAAAGTGCCGGGAGCCACCGTGTTGAATACAGTGCCGTACTTCTTCACATTCTCGTGCAGCAGTTCGAGCCGACGATCCGGTTCATCGGAGTCCACGATGATCTCGTAGCGAATCGACTCCATCTTTGGCGGTACATCTTGTCGTACACCGTCAACTGGGACTTCAACGCCGCGTAGAGAAAACTGGAGAATCGGGATGACGCGTTCAATCCCTTTGATCATGCAAGCGGACAACGCTGCGAGTAACAGCTCGGCGGGATTGAATGCATTGGGATTGCCCGCAAGATCGGTGTCGAGATGAATTTCAGCGCGCTTACAGCGCGCGAGACTGCCATGCGCATCGACACGAAGCGATTCAACGTGGAAGGTTAACTTCGAGGCTATGCTGGAGGGAGTGTCATTCATGTTCTCGACGCCAAGCGACAGTGAGGTTTTCAGCGCGGTATAAACACTTTTCCGCCCGTCTTGAGTTCGAAGCTTTCCACATGACCGCCCTTCGATCTATCCGGGCTTGCAGCAGATGCGATCAAGAGAACTCCCGCAAGCGAAGCTCCACCGATGTAAGGCGCATACGCGTCTGTGTCAATTCGCTTTGTATTTTGTGAGCATCCATCTCCCCGCGAGCACGCATCGCGATGGCGTGTTCGATGGCAGTTGCTATACCGAGAATCGTCGCATCGATGCGTTCCACCAATTCGCCGCGAAATTCACGCGTGTTCTTCTTGAGGCGCTCGTCGAAGTCATAACGTATGCGTCCGGCTTGCGCGTCGATGTTTTCGATGGCTCGGCGCTTTACTCGGTTCAACGTCCAGCGCGCGCCGATAAATCTCGGTAGCGTTCGCGAAAGTGCGGAAGAAAGAATCGCGAGACTCGTGGTGTCTTGTGACGACTTATAGTAGAACGCCGATTCGGCGCGCCAGAGCGGCTCAGTCTCGACCGCAGCAAATTGCACACCGAACAGTTCGGCGGAATACCGCAGTAGTTCATCGACCGCTTGATGCACGTTGCCCCAAAATCTCATGCACAACGTTTCGAACCTGTCGGCCACTTCGGATTCCTGTCTCTCGAGCCAGCGATCGTATTGATCGCGGATATTCGCAGCGGCAAGTTCTTCCACGGTGGAATACAGGAGCTTCGTAGGCAGCGTTTGGTATTGGTCGAACCACCGTTCAATCGACACGACAATTTCATTCTGCAGGCGCAATTTGAATTCTTCGAGCTTCGGCTCCACGGTCTCTTTAAGGAGCTTGCGACTTTCGGCCTCCAGTAACACGGCGTAGTCAGACTTCACTTGCAATGTTTCTCGCTTGCGGCGCTCGAACGCCGTGAGATTGTTCTTGATACGATCGAGCGGGGCCGCCAGCGCAGCTAGCTCAAGATCGATGGCAAGTTGCGCCTGCGAGACGATTCGCAGTAGATGTTTTGCGATGGAGCGCAGCCATGTCGCACGCTTTTCGCTTGCCATGAAGCGTCGTAACGCTTGCTCAAATGCGGGAAACCCCGCGCGGGCTAGCGAGCTTTGCTTGATTTCCTTGTCGATCAGCGTCCATTTCGCAGAGACGGGAAACACCTGCGCGTTTGTGCCCAGCGCAGATTGCATAGACTGCGTGGCAAAGCGGAGTGCCTCGCGCAAATCCGCCTCGGTAAGGTAGTCGGTCTTATTCAACAGCAAAAATATTTTGTCGGCGTATTTTTGAATTGTCGTCAAGAATTCGAGTTCGGCGCGAGCTAGAGTCTGATCTACCGATGCAATCAGAAGCACGGCATCGGCCTGCGGCAGATAGCCGAGCGCGACATCCGTGTTGTGTTGGTAAATCGAGCCGATTCCCGGCGTATCGACGATGCGTACGCCGCTTTCTAACCAGATCGACGGGCACGTCACGGTCACTTCCTCAACATGCTTGCCATTGTTCGGATTGCCGCTTTCGGTTACGTAATCCGCGAGCGCATCCATCTCGATGACTTGTCGAGCGCCGGATGCAAACGACACGATCGCCTGCCGGTGCACGCCGTGTTGAATGATCGTCACTACTGAAGTTAAGGGGACAACGCCGGTGGGTAGAAGCGCTTCGCCGAGGAGCGCATTGATGATGCTTCTTTTGCCGCGTTTGAATTCGCCGACCACGACTAAGTGGAACGCTTCGTCTGCAAGTTTGCGCCGCAGTCGTACACACACCTCGATCTCGATGCAGCCCAACGCCTCTACTTCGTCGAGGCAGCGCATCAGCTCGATGCGCGAGTCCAATTGCGAGGCCAAGTTCGTCTACAGGCCGAACTTGGCGTCGGAACCGAGTTCTGCTTCGATTTCGAGCAGGCGATTGTATTTGGCAACACGTTCCGAACGGCAGAGCGATCCAGTTTTAATTTGTCCGCCGCCCATCGCCACTGCGAAGTCGGCCATGAAAGTATCTTCCGTTTCGCCGGAACGGTGCGAGATGACGTATTTCCAGCTTGCTTTGCGGCAGAGTTCAATCGCTTCGATTGTTTCCGTGACAGTGCCGATCTGATTGAGCTTGATGAGTGCGGCGTTACACGTGTGTTCCTCAATGCCGCGTCGAATGTAGCGTGGATTGGTGACGAGAATATCGTCGCCCACAATCTGCACGCGTTGGCCCAGCGTTGCGGTCAATTGTTTAAAGCCACTCCAGTCGTCCTCCGCAAGTCCATCTTCGAGCGAGACGATGGGATACTTCTCGCACCATGCACGATACATCGCGATCATTTCCTCGGCGCTCTTGTCGCCTTGACCGCTGCGTGTGAGTCGATACTTCCCTTTCTCATAGAATGACGAGGCAGCTGGATCAAGCGCGATCGAAATATCCACACCGGGTTTGTAGCCCGCCGCCTCAATCGCAGTGACGATCAATTCGCAGGCTTCGTCGTTGCTCTTGAGTTGCGGCGCAAATCCGCCTTCATCGCCCACTGCGGTGCTTTGACCTTTCTTGTGCAGCAACGCCTTCAGCGCTTGAAATGTTTCCGCGCCAAAGCGCAGCGCCTCGCTAAAACTCGGCGCGCCGCGCGGCATGATCATGAATTCCTGAAAGTCGAGACTGGAATCGGCGTGCTTGCCGCCGTTGATCACATTCATCATAGGCACAGGTAGTACGCGCGCGCCTGCTCCGCCGAGGTATGCATAGAGAGACAATCCGCACGCGTTGGCAGCCGCGCGCGCTACGGCTTGCGATACGCCAAGAATCGCGTTGGCTCCAAGCTTCGATTTGTTCGGCGTGCCGTCGAGTTCGATCATCAGTTCGTCGATGCGCGCTTGCGCACAAGCGTCTTGACCGGCAAGCGCCGGGGCGATGATCTCATTGACGTTCGCCACCGCTTTGCGCACACCTTTGCCGCCGTAGCGGCGCGCATCGCCGTCGCGCAATTCCACCGCTTCGTTTTCTCCGGTTGAAGCGCCCGACGGCACGGCTGAATAGCTCTTCGCTCCACATGTTAGAGCGACCGACACGGCGACGGTCGGCGTACCGCGCGAATCAAGAATCTCCATGGCGCGCACAAAATGAATACTAGTTTGCATGATTGTC
Organism: Pseudomonadota bacterium; assembly: GCA_043746555.1. Classification (GTDB taxonomy): domain Bacteria; phylum Pseudomonadota; class Gammaproteobacteria; order Steroidobacterales; family Steroidobacteraceae; genus CAZQYC01. Next base: position 13,054 of record JAYTQU010000089.1, read on the forward strand.
TCCGCCTTCAATTTAGCGATTCAACATTGTGTTCGATCCGCGCTGTCGAGCCGAACTCTCGCAGTCGTCGCACATCCCCTTCGAGCGCCGCGCGATCGATGTGACCGGTGGCCGTTGCGCGCGTCGTAAGGTGCATCAACACAGGCGCGGCGTGTGCATGGAAACTACTTAGTAGTTCGGTCAGTGAGCGGTGCGCCCACTCGCGTAGTTGTCGACGATACTGGTCGAGCGACGCCTGTAAGTCGCGCGCGCGACCTTGCAAGCGACGGCGAGCGCAACTTCGCAAAAGCCTATTCGCGAGCACCTTCACTAATGTAGGCGCATGCAAATCGATCGGCCGTGTGAGCGCTTCGGCATCGAATAGCGGCGCACCGGTTAGCACTGGTAAAGAATCGCATTCGTTACTCGCCAACGATGCGGCTTGCATTCCGTGCGTGAGCCGCTGATCGAGTTCGCCGCGTACTTCACCAAGCAGTTGCAACAAGGTGGTTGTGCCGTGGGCGACGCGTCCGGCCATGGCTTGCGTACACGCTTCGCGCACCCTGTCCACATCGCTGCCCTGTTTCCACTCGGCCACGATACTCGCGGCTGCCGTCTCCACGATTGTGCCGGTTAAGCGCGAGATGTTGTCGAGCTGCGCATCAATGCCACGTTCGGCCAGTGCGGCCAAACCATCGGCGTCGCGCAACGCGGCCAGCGTCTGCTCACGAGATGGGTCAGGCGATGTGACGGTCGCGACTGCTTCCCCAAGACGACGTTCCAACGCGGCGATAGTCGCATCGCGCAAGAGTCCGACTTTGCGCTTAAGTGTCTTTGCTGCTTCCTCGCGATGCCGCTCCAACACCGGACGCAGCGCTTGTTCGTACCATGCATCGCATAACGAAGCGTCGGCACCCACGGTGCTCACCAAGTAAAGCGGCGGCGCAACACCCAGCTGTGCGGCAAATTGTGTTTGCAGGTAATCGAGCACGCTTTGCTGTTGTTGCGCATCGAGTAGGTCCGCTTTGCTCACCAACACCATCGCATTGGCTCCCGCTCGCAACAGCGTTCGCACCATCAGCAGGTCTTCCTGTGTCAGCGTCGCGGCGGCGTCGACCAATACGACACCCAGATCGCAGCGCGGCAGGTAGGCGGAGGTTTCCGCAGCACCGTGCGTTGCTAGCGATCCCACACCCGGCGTATCGACCAACGTCACGCCGTCGCGCAATCTCGCCGCCGGTAGTTCTACGACGATGCGGGTGACGTACTTCCGGTTCGCGGGGTTTTGCTGCTCGGTAGAAAACTCCGCCAAACGCGACAAGTCGATCACTTCGCGACTGCGCTGCGCAAACTCAATGGTTGCGCGCGCCTCCGGGCCGAACTGCACGCGAGTCGGAACGGCGGTGACCGGCGTTGCGCCTACGGGCAGCGCTTGCGTTTCGAGTAGGCGGTTGAGGAGCGAGGACTTTCCGGAACTGGTGCGGCCGAACACGCCAATCTCGAAGCGGTTGCCTTCCAGCGCGTCGAGCAGCATCGAAAGCGTAGTGCGTAGTTCGAGTAGACCGTTCGCTGTGACGATGCGTTCCAGCTCGCGCAACAGCGGCACTGCATCGCGCGTCTCATCCAGTTTTGCCAAGCGCGCTTGCAAGCCGGCATCCGATCCCTGCGATAGGAACGACTTGAACTGTTGCAGTTCGGATTTCAATTCCGCCGTGACAGTGTCGATCACGCGGATATCGTCGTCCGTCAGCGCACCGGAGCCGCGCATGTTCTTGGGTTCGATTTCCTCCACCGCAATGATGGACATATGCACGTTCGTTTGCACCGCCTATAACGTTCCGCATATCGGTTGCGGCCGCGATAGGTGCAGGTCATTCATTAGTCGATCCATTGTTTCGCGCACCCGGCGGATGTGGTCTTCAACGACTTTGCGCTGCACTGGCGAGACGTCCTGCGTATATTGCGAGAATGGCGACGCCGCTTCGGTATCCGCGAGAATTTCGCGCGCTGCTGCGAGCAGCCGATCGATGTGACCGAAGGCGGAGACCAAATGGCGCTGATGATTGGCATTCATCGCTGCGGTGGCGCGTCCATCAATGAAGGCGCAAGCGATTGTTGCGACAACTTTAGCGAGAACAGCATGACCGCTGCGACGAGCGCCAGAATACCCGCCGCAGCGAAGCCGACGTTGGGCGACACCAAGGTCCACAACGCGCCCATCGCGATGCTGGAAATAAAATCGCCGACGCCATCCACCGTGCTCATGAGTCCGAATCCCGCGCCATGTTGATCTTCGCGTATCAAAGTGGAAGCCAGCGCCGGTCGTGAAGACTCGATGATCGCTGTGTACACGCCAGTCAGTGCGAAAAGCACAATCAAGATCCACTTGCGGCCATCGGCAAACATGAATCCGATGCACAGCGCGCCGAAGAGCGCAAAGCCGATGCCAAGAATTATTCGTTTGCTAAAGCGATCCGCCAATGTACCGATGGGATAGGCCACCACGGCGTAGATCACATTGCTAAATGTGTAAAGCCCAACGGCAAACGCAGCCGCGAGCGTTGCTCCCAGAGAAGGCGTCAGTAAATCCTGCGCACGCAAGATCAATAGCGTCGGCGCGAAATTGGCAACGCCAAAGACACCAACGGGCGCGAGGAATTTGAGAAAGTCGCGCGGCAATGCTTTCAGACTTTGCCAAGGCTGAGTTAAGTTCGGTGCACGCGCGTGCTCCTTCACCAGGACAATTAACGACGCAACCGCGCACAGGCCGGGAATAAACGACACCAAGAAGATCGTGCGTAGCGATACGCGCGCGATCAACAACGTGGCAATGAGCGGCCCGAGAATCGCGCCGAACGTATCCATGGTGCGATGAAAAGCGAAGGCGCGGCCAATGGTGCGCTCGGTGGTGGATTCGGTGAGCAGCGCATCGCGAACCGGCGAGCGAATCGACCAGCCGATCCATCCAACAGTGCGCCCGAACAGTACGTGCCACCAATTCGTTGCCAGTGCGAAAGTCGCTTTGCTTACGGCGGTGATGGCGTAG
>JAYTQU010000090.1:0-15572 GCA_043746555.1 Pseudomonadota bacterium
CCATCACGTGCTGATGACCGGCCCGGCCGAGACCGTGTTCGAAGGTGAAATTGAACTGTGAGCAACCGACCATGAGCCTACATCGATGAACATCGAGCATGTGCTCGAGACGTTTGCGCACGTCTTGAATCTCCAGCACTTTTTGCTTGGCGTCGAGCTTGAGCGACATGTGCGCGGCGACGTTGTCGGCAAGCCGTCCCGGCTGTTCGATTCCCGCAAGCGCGGTCAGCACTTCCGGCGGCACCTTGCGATTGAGTTTGACGTACTGCTCGAACTGCGCCACGACCGATCGCGTCAACACATCCATTTCGCGTTCGTCGTACTGTTCGAAGTCCTTCACTGGAGTGACTTCAGCGGAAAAATATTGCGCAAACGTTATTTTCTCAATCGTGGCGCGTTCAACGCCTTCCACCAAGACTTTCACGGTGCCGTCCGGCAGCTTGAGCAATTGCAGAATGGTTGCCAATGTGCCGATACGATATAAATCCTGCGGACCCGGATCGTCGACGTCAGCCTGCTTTTGCGCAACTAACAGAATTTGCTTACCGACTCGCATCGCCTGTTCGAGCGCTAGAACCGATTTTTCGCGCCCGACGAACAGTGGAATCACCATATGCGGATAGACGACGACATCGCGCAGCGGCAACACAGGCACTGCGTTAGACGAAGCGGGAACTAGTTCGTTTGCGGAAGGGTTTTCAGGAGATTTTGGGATTTCAGCGCTCACGCATTGCACCTAATTTGGCTCGAATCGCGTTTCCAAAGAAGTCGACATCGCGCGGGAAACCCGCGCATCGCGACGTATGAATCGAGGCGATGAGTGCAACATACCGTATGGAGTGCGCTGTTGCTAGTCAGCGTAACACCGCAATTGCGTTGTGGCGGTACAAAACACAATGACAGACAACAACTGCCGGCAAACGACAAACGCGCTTGCAGCGGCGTGTCGCACGCGAGCCGAAGCTCAATCTAGCAGAGGTTGACGAGTCGTCGTCGATCGAATCGGCTACTGGTCGCTGCCCGTCGCACGACGTTCTTCCACCGGGCTCAAGCGCGCCTCGTCCGACTTGTAGACGAGATACGGCTTGGTGTCGCCCAGAATCACGCCCTCGTCGACAACGACTTTTTGTACATTCCGCACGGACGGCAGATCGTACATGGTGTCGAGCAAAATGGTTTCCAAAATGGTTCGCAGACCGCGTGCACCGGTGCGACGCTGCATCGCCCGTTTCGCGACCGACAACAACGCGTCGGGACGAAAATCCAACTCGACGCCTTCCATATCGAAAAGCTTGCGGTACTGCTTGGTCAAGGCATTCTTCGGTTCGGTGAGAATCGACATAAGCGCGCCTTCATCCAGCTCGTCTAGCGTCGCGACTACCGGCAAACGACCGACAAATTCGGGAATCAAGCCGAACTTAATCAAGTCTTCCGGCTCCACATCGTGGAACACGTCGGAGCCATGCGGACGATCGTCTTGCGCGCGCACATCGGCCAAGAAACCGATGCCGGTTTTTTGCGTGCGATTCATGATGATCTTTTCGAGCCCCGCAAATGCGCCGCCGCAAATGAAAAGAATATTGCCGGTATCCACCTGCAAGAATTCCTGCTGTGGATGTTTACGACCGCCCTGCGGCGGCACCGACGCGATTGTCCCTTCGATGAGTTTGAGCAGCGCCTGCTGCACGCCTTCGCCCGACACATCGCGCGTAATCGAAGGGTTATCCGACTTACGCGAAATCTTGTCGATCTCGTCGATATAAACGATGCCGGTCTGTGCTTTCTCGACATCGTAATCGCATTTCTGCAATAACTTTTGGATGATGTTTTCGACGTCTTCGCCAACGTAACCCGCTTCGGTCAGCGTGGTGGCATCGGCAATCGTGAACGGCACGTTGAGGAGTCGCGCCAGAGTTTCGGCCAGTAACGTTTTGCCGCAACCGGTCGGGCCGATCAGCAAGATATTGCTCTTAGCGAGTTCGATTTCTTCTTTGCGACCGCCTTCGGCCGTCTTGGTTTGCAACCGTTTGTAGTGGTTGTACACGGCCACGGCGAGCACCTTCTTGGCGCGCTCCTGTCCGATCACATATTCATCGAGAACCTTCTTAATTTCGTGCGGCTTGGGCAGTTTGTCGCGCGTGCGTTCGGCGCGCTCTTCCAGCTCTTCGCGAATGATGTCATTGCACAGCTCGACGCATTCGTCGCAGATGAAAACCGACGGGCCGGCAATCAGTTTGCGAACTTCGTGCTGGCTCTTACCGCAGAAGGAGCAGTACAAGAGCTTACCGTCGTCATGCTTGCCACGGGTCTCGTCGGCCATGCGTCACCTTAACGTTTCAACTCTGCGAACGGCACACTCTCCGGACTGTGCCCACCGCATTTGGGGCTGCTATATAGCACGCGCCACCCCTCGCCTGCAAAGAACTCGTGCGCATTCAAATATGCAAAAGAAGAAATAATTTGCTTTTGAATCCGCGAGTTGGACTACTACTTAGACCCAGGTTACTTCGATTCGGAAGCGACCAGCTCGGCCCGACTTTGCAGAACGCGGTCCACCAGGCCGTAGGCTACTGCCGATTCGCCGCCCATAAAATTGTCGCGGTCAGTGTCCAGCGCGATCTTTTCGACGGTCTGGCCGGTGTGGTTGGACAGAATCCGGTTCAAGCGATCGCGAGTTTGCAGCACCTCGCGCGCATGAATGTCGATGTCGGACGCCTGACCTTGAAACCCTGCCAAGGGCTGGTGAATCATGACTCTTGAATGTGGGAGACAGAATCTTTTGCCCTTCGTCCCTCCAGCCAACAAGATCGCGCCCATGCTCGCGGCCTGACCTAAACATATCGTGCTGACATTCGGGCGGATGTATTGCATGGTGTCGTAAATCGAGAGGCCAGCGCTGACGGAGCCGCCCGGTGAATTGATATAGAGGGCGATGTCTTTGTCGGGGTTTTCCGATTCCAAAAACAAAAGCTGGGCGACGATCAAATTCGCCATGTAGTCTTCGACTTGACCGACGATGAACACCACGCGATCTTTCAACAGTCGCGAGTAGATGTCATAGGCGCGTTCGCCACGCGAGGTCTGTTCGACCACCATGGGAACGAGGTTCAAGGCTTTAGTATTCAGTGCGCTCATATATTTCGATTGTTTAACTCAACAAGAGACTCAATCAGCGACTCTTTTTTGACCACTCATTATAGAGTGGCCGAATAGAGCGGCCGAAACGCAAGTGTGCTCGCACCGGCCGCGTCTGACCAGACCCTTATCTCAAACTAGTCTCAAACTGGTCCAAAAAATTTGTTATTCGGCAAATCGACAGCCGCGATTCCGTTTTCGCCGCAGCAACCCATCTGTCGATCGAATGATTTGTCGATGAATCCGATTATAGAGTCGGTACTACGCGCCGAAATTCATCATCTCTTTAAATGTCGACGCTTGCTCGGTAATCTTGGCGCGCTCCAACATCCAATCGACCACCTGCTCTTCGAGAACGCCGGATTCCAATTGATTGCGCAATTGTGCGTTTTCGCGATACGCCTTCACCACCTGTTGAGGGTCCGGATAGTTTTGCGCGACATCCGATAACTTCTCTTGCACCTTCGCACGATCGACTTGCAGCGCAGCGTGTTTGACGACCTCACTAATCAACAACCCCATGGTGACGCGCTGCTTCGCCGCATCCTGAAATTGCGCGGCGGGCGGCAATTGCGAGACATCGCGCGCGCGCGTGCGCCGGCCCATATCGACCTGCATGTTTCTCACTTGCTCTTCGACGAGCACCTTGGGTACGTCGATGGGGTTCGCCGCCAACAATGCATCGAACAATTGACGCTTCAATCGCGCCCGCACGGTCTCGCCCAATTCGTGGCGCATGTTTTCTTCGACTTCCTTGCGGAGCTGCTCGATACCGCCTTCCTGCACGCCATAGTGCGTGCAGAATTCGTCGTTGAGTTCCGGCAGTTGTTGCTCCTCGATCTTATGAACCGTGATATCAAACGTTGCGGTTTTGCCCGCCAAATTTTGCGCTTGATAATTGTCGGGAAATTTCACCGCGACGGATTTCGATTCACCGGCGCGTGCGCCCTGAAGACCCGCTTCGAAGTCCGGCAACATGCGACCGGCGCCCAACATGATCGGCACATTTTCGCCTTTGCCGCCGTCGAACGGCTCACCGTCCAACGTGCCCAGAAAATCGACGGTCACTTGATCGGTATCGCGCGCTTCGCGTTCAACAAGCACAAAATTCGGTCGTTGTTTACGCAGGTTCTCGATCATGGCGTCGACATCGCCCGTGGTCACTTCGGCGAGCGGCTTGGTGACCGCGAGCGCGTCAAGACCTTTTAGCTGTATCTCGGGAAAGATCTCGAAGACGGCTCGATACTTCAAATCGACACCGGACTGAAAATCGATCGGCTCGATTTTCGGCGCCGACACCGGCGCGAGTTTCTGCTGGCCAACGGCCTCGGCAAAGCTCGATTGCATGACATCGCCCAGCACTTCCTGACGTACCTGATCGCCGAATTGCTGACGCACGACTTTCACCGGCACTTTGCCCGGCCGAAAGCCTTTCAGCCGCACGGTGCGACTCAGTTTTTGCAACCGTTCGTCGATCGCCTTTTCGACCTCCGCCGCCGGAACCTGAATTTCCAGCCGACGCTCGAGCGATCCGATGGACTCTACCGAAACCTGCATACCTCAAAACCTCTTGCATATCGATCGCAAAATTCCGCATGGAACATTCGATTGAACACCCGCCACTCAAATCAAAACGTGCGGCCAACATGGTTGACTCACGTGGTGCGCCATATGGTGCGAAAGGGGGGACTCGAACCCCCACGGGTTACCCCACTGGAACCTAAATCCAGCGCGTCTACCAGTTCCGCCACTTTCGCAAATGAGCGCACCGAATCGAAAGAACCATGACCACACATCGAAGACGCAGCGAATCGGCCAAAATCGACCCGCATCGCCCCGTCATCCCGCAGCTCGGCCAGCCGCGAGGGGCGCGGATTATAGCCGAGCGAATCGGCGAGGCGGCCAAAAGATTGCGTGGTCCACGTTAATCAGGGCGATTGGCAGAGCGATAACCCGTTACGTCAATTTCCGACTCGCCACAATCACGCCATCTTGATCGACATAAACCCAATCGCCGGGCCGCACGCGAGCGCCGGGTATCTGGATGGTCACATCGCGTTGGCCTTCTCCTTTCTTTTCGCTACGCAACGGCATGGCGGCAAGCGCCGCAACGCCGAGATTGAACCCCGCCATATCAGCCGTATCGCGCACGCATCCATAGACAATGACACCAGACCAACCGCGATCGACTGCCTGCTTGGCAAGCAGATCGCCGAGCAGTGCGCAACGCAGCGAACCGCCGCCATCCACCACTAACACGCGACCATTACCGGGCTCGCCCACCGCTTCCTTCACACACGAGTTATCTTCGAAACACTTAATGGTGGAGGCCGGACCTGCAAAGGCGGATCGTCCACCGAAACTTTTGAATATCGGTGTGGCGATTTGCAATTCTGCGGAGAATTCGTCGCAGAGGTCGGCGGTTTTGAAACTCATGACTGGTTTCTAGTTGTATTTGGTCAAGACTACCCGCTTCTGCCGCCCGCCTCCAGTCGATTGCGTTACGATGCACGGCGTGCGCAAGGTTGAGTCAATGTAATTCTGCAGCGCGATCTTTTTGGTAGGAGTGTTTGTCATGGTAACGCTGTCCGCAACCGCAGGCGAGGTGCCGCACCCCATCGTAATCGGACACCGCGGCGCAAGCGGCTACTTACCCGAACACACACTGACTTCCTATTTTATCGCCGTACAGCAGGGCACCGACTTCATCGAACCCGACTTGGTCACTACAAAAGATGGTGTTTTGATCGCGCGCCACGAAAATGAAATTGGCGGCACCACCGACATCGCCGACCATTCCGAATTCGCTTTACGTAAGACCACCAAGACCATCGACGGCAAATCGGTCGAGGGTTGGTTCACGGAAGATTTCACGCTGGATGAAATCAAAACGCTACGCGCGCGCGAGCGACTACCGCAATTACGACCCGCGAACGCGCGTTTCGACGGTCAATTTGAGATCCCTACCTTCGACGAAATTCTCTCCATGGTGCGCGCGCTCGAACGAATGCGCGGACCGACCGCGCCGCGCATCGGTGTGTATCCGGAAACTAAACACCCTAGTTACTTTCGCGCCATCGGTCTCCCGCTCGAAGGCTCGTTACTGCGCACGCTTAAGCGCTGGGGTTATCGCGGCAAGGATGCGCCGATTTATATTCAGTCGTTCGAAGTGGGTAATTTGCAAGCGCTGCGCAAGAAGACGCAGTTGCCGTTAGTGCAGTTGATGGAAGCCGGCGGCGCACCGTACGATTTTATCGCGCGCAGCGATCAGCGAACCTATGCCGATCTCGCGAGCGCCGAAGGATTGCGCGACGTCGCTCTCTATGCCGATGCCGTCGGCGTCGATAAAGCCATGGTGATCCCGCGCGACGCCGACAATGAACTATTAGTGCCGACCGCCTTGGTCAATCACGCGCACGCCGCAGGTCTCAAAGTCCACATCTGGACGATGCGCGCGGAAAATTATTTTTTACCGAAGTCCTTCGCGAGCAACGCCAACCCAGAAGCGATTGGCGATCTCGCCGGCGAAATAGCAACATTTTTGGCGACCGGCATCGATGGGTTCTTTAGCGACCAACCCGACATCGGTGTCAAAGCGCGCGACGCGGCGCAAGTCAATCTTTGAACTTGATGCTTCGAGTCACGGTAACCGTATCCCAAAAAAACTATCCAAAAAGACTGGCCCAAAACACTAGCGAAGTCCGCGCCATTGCAAGTAAATGCCAAAATTACTGGCGTCGACTTTACCGACAAACGGCCGCTCGGCTTCATAACTCATATTGGTATAGCCGATTCCGATCCAGCGCCAGCCGACGCTGAAGTTGAAACCAACCGCATCCGAAAAATTCACATCGGAAGTAAAGCCATCGCCCTTCAAGTGAACGCCGGTATGCCACACTGGGCCCGCGCTCACCCACCATGTGTCGGTCAGATCGTAGTAAGCCGCGAGTTTGAACACCACACGATCCAAATGGATGTCGGCATTGTTCGCTGCCGTCGTGACGTACTTGTAACCGATCGTTCCTAGGAAATCGAACTTGGAATTCTCCGGTCGATAATGTGCGCCGACATTGAATCCCACTCCCTGACCCGCATGCATGGTCTGGGTCGATCCATTGGTGAACTTCACTTTCAAAATATCGTCGCCGCCGAATTCGGCGTCGAGCGCGGCGGCAAATCCTACCTGACCGGACGAGCCGCTATTCGCCGCCGTCGAAGGCGCGGCAAACCCACACAGACCGAACCCAAAGACGCCAATCGCTAGCAGAAAACGCTTACTGTTTGTCATGATTCCTATCCTTCGTTATTGCGATACCCGTTGTTTTTATACGCGGCGCGATTTATTTTTTTCTCGAACGCCGTCTCATTCTGCGAGACTATTTTGCCACTAGCAGTGCACGGTAGCAACGATAGTACGACCACTAACCCCGTTTCTTTAGCGCTGCCGCCAGCGCTTCCGCCATCAAACCGTTGCCTTGTGGCTCCGGTTTAAGTTGTGGCCCTAATAGCGGTTTGAATTGGGCTTTGATTTGAGATTGTGAGCGATCGAGTTGACGCCCAGTCGCGCCTCCATTATTTGTTCGCGGCGCGGAGTCATCCAAGCGCATCGTCAACGCAACGCGCTTGCGCGGCAAATCGACTTCCAACACTTTCACGCGCACCACATCGCCCGTCTTCACCACTTCATGCGGGTCTTTAACGAATTTGTTGGCGAGCATCGAGATGTGCACCAGCCCATCTTGATGAACGCCGACATCGACGAACGCGCCGAAGTTGGCGACGTTGGTAACGACACCTTCGAGCACCATGCCGATTTTCAAGTCGCCCATTGCGGTCACACCCTCTTGAAACGTCGCCGTCTTGAATTCCGGGCGCGGATCGCGACCGGGTTTTTCCAGTTCGCTCAAGATGTCGCGGACCGTGGGCAACCCAAATTTTCCGTCGGTGTACTTCGCGGGATCGAGCTTGCGTAACGCCGCGCTATCGCGCATGACCTCGCGAGCGCTGTGTTTCATATCGGCAAGAATCCGCTGTACAACGACATAGGACTCGGGATGCACCGCCGACGCATCGAGGGGATCGTCGCCGTCCATAATTCGCAAAAATCCCGCCGCTTGTTCGAATGTCTTCGCACCAAGTCGCGGCACCTTCTTGAGCTTTTGACGATTGTCGAACGCGCCGTGCTGATCGCGGTAGCTGACAATGTTTTCTGCATGCACGGTGGACAATCCGGAAATGCGCGCCAACAGCGCCGGCGATGCGGTATTCACATCCACACCCACCGCGTTCACGCAATCTTCCACGACCGCATCGAGTTGTTTCGCCAATTTAGATTGATTGACGTCGTGTTGATACTGACCGACGCCAATCGACTTCGGATCGATTTTCACCAACTCGGCAAGTGGATCTTGCAAACGACGTGCAATCGAGACCGCGCCGCGCAAACTCACGTCGAGGTCCGGCAACTCCTTCGACGCGAGTGCGGATGCGGAATACACCGACGCACCGGCTTCTGACACCACCATCTTCGTGACTTGCAGCCCGGTAAAATGTTCGTGAACCAGTTTGATCAATTCGCTCGCGAGCTTATCGGTCTCGCGCGATGCCGTGCCGTTGCCGATGGCGATGACATCGACCTTGTGTTGCTTCACGATTCGGCCGAGCGTGACCAGCGAGCCGCTCCAATCGTTGCGCGGTTCGTGAGGATAGATCGTTGCGGTCTCCAGAACTTTGCCGGTGGTATCGACCACCGCGACCTTGACGCCGGTGCGAATACCGGGGTCGAGTCCCATGGTTACACGCGGACCCGCGGGTGCCGCGAGCAACAAATCATGGAGATTCCGCGCGAACACGCGAATGGCTTCGGCTTCCGCTTGCTCGCGCAACGCCATGAAGAGCTCACTCTCCAAACTCCATGCGGTTTTCACGCTCCAAGTCCAACGCACGGTTTGTTGCAGCCACGCATCCGCGGCGCGACCTTGGTCGGCGATGCGATAGCGCGCGGCGATTTTCTGCTCGCAGGCGTTCAGCGGCAGCTGCGTTCCCGGTTTGGTTTCAGTGTTTAACTCTTCCGGCAATTTAAGTGTCACGCGCAGAAACTCTTCCTTACGGCCGCGAAATAACGCCAGCGCGCGATGCGACGGCACGCTCTTAAACGGTTCTTGATAGTCGAAGTAATCGCGAAACTTTGCACCTTCGGTTTCTTTTCCGTCGACCACCTGCGACGTCAACACCGCATTCGCTTGCAAGTAGACGCGCAACTGTCCCAAAAGCTCCGCGTCTTCGGCGAATTGCTCCATGAGAATCTGACGCGCGCCTTCGAGCGCGGCTTTCACATCCGGCGCACCGGGATTTTTATCTTTATCGGGACCGAACTCGAAGGGCTCGCGAAGATACTTCGCTGCTTCCACTTCCGGATTGAGCTGAGCATCGGCCAGCAAGGCGTTCGCCAAACCATCGAGCCCCGCTTCGCGAGCGATCATCGCCTTGGTGCGACGCTTCGGTTTGAACGGCAAATACAAATCTTCCAAGCGCTGCTTGGTTTGGGTGCCATCGATGCTTGCCTTGAGCGCAGCGTTAAGTTTGCCTTGTTCCTCAATGCTTTTGAGAATCGCCGCGCGCCGCTCCTCGAGTTCGCGCAAATAACTCAAACGCTCCAGCAAAGTGCGCAGTTGCGCATCGTCTAATCCGTCGGTCGCCTCCTTTCTATAGCGCGCGATGAACGGCACCGTCGCGCCTTCGTCGAGCAACGCAACGGCAGCGAGTACTTGTTGCGGTTTGACGGAAAGTTCTGCTGCGATGCGCGATTCGATTGCAAGTGACATGGCGGAAGAAAGCGCTCAAGAGTAACAAGGTTGCGCACTATGCAGAACTCGCGACTGCGCAACAAGACTGACTTGCGCCGGTGGGTTAGAGTTGTGTCAGCAATCGCTGCACGATGGGGCCAAGATCATCCACCGTATTAGGCCTTAAAATTACTTCGCGAATGCCGATGGCCTTTGCCGCATCGACATCGGACTGACGTACATAACCCGATGCAAGCACGACCAGCGCGTCGGCGCGCGCCGCCCATATCGCACGCGCCGTGTCCATTCCCGACATTCCCGGCATGCTGAGATCGGTCACCGCCAAATCGAATGCGCTGGGATTTTTTAGCGGTGTAGAAATGATGTCTAGTTTTAAATTAGTGCGGCGCGCGCAATTTGCACTGCCGTGGCGCGGAAAGTAAGACTGCCGATGACGGACGTAAGTTACCTTGCCATGAGCCGCAACGTGAACCTCAACCGCGCTGATACTGAGCTGACGGGCGACGAACTATATCGGCTTGATTGAATTGGCGGTTAGAGAAATTACTGCGCGCCTTGATGTAGCTTGCCAACACCGGCCGTCGGTCTCGTTAATCTGGGTCGGTGCACACTGTTACGCGAGTTAAGCACTGGATGAACCGAACGTATGCAACACTCGGTGTTAATTGCGTCACAGAGCCAATGAAAAGTGAGGCACCACACCTACCTAATCACTGGTGGGACGTTATCTCTCATGTATGCTTCGCCTAGACCGTGCATTGTTACGAGGGTATTTTTATGTGGCGACAATCATTTTCACGGATTCTCGGCGGTATCTCAATCCTCGCCCTGCTGACGGGTTGCAGTGGTGGGAGCAGCAGCACCAGCGGCACCTCCTTCCTCAGTTTAGGCGTGACGGATGCGCCGATAGGAACGGATGTCACGCATGTCTTTGTTCAATTCCACGGAGTCGAATTGCAAGGACCGCAAGGAACGGTCACGATCAACTTCACAACACCCGAGCAGATCGATCTACTCGCAGAGACAGGAACGAATGCAGCACCGCTGCTGACGAATGCAGCACTGTCTGCCGGTAACTATCAGTGGATACGTTTACTGGTGGATACCGGAGGCACCAACGATACCTATCTGGTCAATTCAACCGGCAATCACGAACTACTCATCCCGAGCGGCGCTGAAACAGGATTGAAGCTAGTGCAAGGCTTCACATTGGCGCAGGGTGGCCACGCTAACTTCACTATCGAATTCAATGTCGCGCATTCACTCGCCAGCAACGCGAATGGTTTTATATTGAAACCCGCGCTGCGGCTCATCAACAACGAACAAGTGGGAACGCTGAGCGGCAAAGTGGATTCGGGGCTCACCAGTGCGCACTGCACGGGTACGGATATGGGTGCGGTCTACGTGTATACAGGGACAGTCACTACGCCCACCGACATTAGTGGTGCGGCGACGGACCCCCTCACGACCGCCAAAGTTGCTACTGATGGGACGGGTAGCTATACGGTTGGCTTCTTGGAAGCAGGTTCGTACACCGCTGCTTGGACCTGTAATGCATCACGCGATGATCCGACGATAATCGACACGCTGGCCTTCTTCGGTGTGCAGGCATTTACGATTACCGCGAATACAACTACAATGATGAATTTCAATCCTTAACAACAATCGAGATGTCGGGTAACTGAGATTAGGCATGTTTTGAATCCTTCCATCTACCGCAGGAGAGAGACATAGAGGATGCTATGAACGACATCGATGCGCTGGCGCTCATTCGTTAGGCCACAGCAATTCCATGGAAAGAACCCAAAACACTTACTTGCTCATCGGCGCATCATATAAGTGCAGTCGCTGCAATATTGCATCTCACGTGCATCGCGTTCGGTGCTCCGTTGTATCGCTTTCTCGGGGCAGGCGAGCGCATCGCGCACTTAGCATCTATCGGTCACTGGTATCCAACGGTTGTCGCATTGGTTGTCGCAACCATTCTTTCCATTTGGTCGCTCTACGCCCTATCTGGGGCTGGCGTCATACGTAGGCTTCCATTGGCTCGTCTTGCGCTCATCATCATTACCGGCATCTATTTGTTGCGCGGTGTAGCCTTTGCGCCTCTCATGAAATACTTCCCTGGCAATAGTCTGTTGTTCTGGTTTGTGAGTTCGTCCATCTGCTTTGCATTTGGCCTCGTGCATTTCCTTGGTTTGCGGCAAGCGTGGGTGGGCGCGGATATGAACTCGGTCTAGCCAACATCCCAACTGCTTTAGGAGCATGCGTACACCCGTGGCCGCCGGTACGCAGAAGGCATCGATGGGTAGGTGCGAACTCATCGTCACGGATCGAACGAGTGGGGCCTTGTTCTTGGACTACAAATCCGACGGTCTCTTCGTCAATCACTGCAACCGTGCAGCGAGCTCGGAGCGACGGTTGGCGGCGATGCTTCGCGCGCCGAAAAAGAATAAACCCAGCAAAAAGCAAGAAGCTGGCGGGTAGACTGTGACCGCGCTCAGGATTTCTGCGGCCAGCGTTCCCGACAGAGCGCCAGAAATCGCATGCCCGCTTGCGAGAGCGGTTGGTGTTTCAAACAATAAGCACCCACTTGGCGTTCGATGCTGGAAAACGGTAAACCGGAAATTGGAGTCAATTGATTCGATGCCGGTTGCACGAGATCGGAAACATAGGTGACGCCCTTGCCGTCAGCGACGAGTGCGAGTCGCAACTCCATATGACTCACTTCCCACACCGATCCGAACGCGTCGCGCAGCCGTTCTCCCGATGGACGCCGCGCGTGCTCGTCGAGATACGAAGTAATGAGCGGCAACTTGCGCAGCGTACCCGCCGGATCGCGCAGCAACGACGAGCGACTTGGATGATTCACCGCGATCATCAAGCGCCGTGTTTCACCAAAGCAAGCATACAACGCAAACTGCGCCGGCAAGTTGTGCGGAAACGGTCCGAACCCTAGCTCCCAGCGACCTTCAGTTACGCCGTAGACGATTTCGCGACTCGGTGCGACCACGACCTTCAATCTTGTAAGCGGATTGCGTTCGCTGAATTCCTTTAATAGAGCAACGCCGACAAATGCATTGGCTGATGGGGCAATCGCCAAAGACAATGTGGAAAGTTCGCCCGATTTGATCCGCGCGATGTCGGCCAAAGCCTCGCGCTCCTCATTCAACGTCGCCTCGACAAAACGCATTAATCGCAGCCCGGCTTCCGTCAATTGTGGCGGCGTGCCTCGTTGTAACAACGTCGCACCTAAGCGATGCTCGAGATTCGCAATTGCCTGACTTACGGCCGACTGGGATAAATCCAAGCGCTCGGCTGCCCGACTAAACCCGCCGGCATCGATCACCGCTTGGAAGCACCGCATTTCGTGACGTTCGATGGACATAAAGAGTGTTGGGTGATGGGTGATGGAAGAGAGTTTGTCACGTCTCTCATTAAACGTCTCCTTATCTGCGCCGCTAATAAGTCTATCGACGCCACGCTCTCCCAACCCGTAATCGAACTCGCTACCCTAGCTGCACAGTAGAGGAGAACTTCATGAACGTTGCGCTTAAATCGTCCGTCGAAATCAAGAAAGGCCTGGAAGGCGTCATCGCCGATACCACTTGCGTTTCCGATGTCGATGGGGAAGCGGGACGCCTTTATTATCGAGGCTATACGGTCGAGTCGTTGACACCGCGACACTTTGCCGATGTGGCGCATCTCATTGTATTTGGAGAATTGCCGGATGCGGCGCGAAGCGAACAATTTGAAAACTATCTTTGGAAATCCGGACAGCTTCCCAAGACAGTTGGCGATTTGATTGTTCAGTTCGCCCGCACGAGCGCGCATCCGATGGAGATATTACAGGCGACCGCGCCGCTGCTTGCCGCCGATGCGCCGCTCGACTCGATTGGCCGTACTCCCGAAGAAGCGGAAGGATTGCTGGTCGCCGCCCGCTTGCCCGCCGCCATCGCATTGACTCTCGCCACGCGAGCGCAACGTCAATTCAACTATTCGCCGGCACGCCGTTACGGCGAACGTTACTTACACATGCTCACGGGCCAACCACCCAGTGAGGCGGCCGTCAATGTGTTCGAACAGACGCAAATTCTGCAACTCGATCACAGCTTCAATGCCGGCACATTCACCGCTCGCGTCGTCACTTCAACGTTGGCGCCGCCAGCGTGCGCACTCGCGGCGGCACTCGGCGCGTTGTACGGACCCTTGCATGGTCGTGCCGATCAAGCTGCGCTTGAAATGGCGCAAGACGTTGGATCGCCCGCCAACGCTCGCAACTATGTCGCCGACTGCATCGCCAACAAGAAATTGGTGATGGGGATGGGTCATCGCGAGTATCGCGTCGTCGATCCACGCGCCAAGGTCATCAAACATCTTGCGGATCAAATTGCGCAATCGAAAGAACATCGCCTGCTCTTCGATACCTTGGCCGCAGTGGAAAAAGAATTTGTCGAACAGACTTCGGCGAAAAGTCGCGCGCTACGCGCCAACTTGGAATTCTATAAAGGCGTCGTCTATCTGACACTCGGAATTCCTAAGGACTACTTTACCGCCAGTTTCGCCGCCGCGCGGGCGTTCGGTTGGCTGTCACATATCGTCGAGCAGCGCAAGGACAACCGCATCATTCGTCCCTCCGCGCATTACATCGGGCCGGCGCCGCGCAATTAATCCGCTACAACCCGCTACAATAAGCGCACGTATTTCCAATTCCGTGCGCTTACATGCTCAACGTTCAATCGCTGTACAAAAGTTACGGCGATCTTCAAGTAGTCCGCGGCGTCAGCTTCAGTGTTCCCGCTGGACATTGTTACGGCTTGCTCGGGCCGAACGGTGCCGGCAAAACCACCACGTTGCGCTGTTGTTTAGGCTTGATCGCGCCCGACTCCGGTTCGATCACGCTCGCCGGCTTGCCCGTTCCCAGCGAAGCGCTCAAGGCGCGCATTCGTGTCGGCGTGGTGCCGCAGTTCGATAGTCTCGATCCGGATTTCGATGTCGCCGAAAATTTGGTGATGTACGCGCGCTACTTTGGCTACTCCCGGAAAGAAGCGCTAACACAAGTACCTCGTCTTCTGGAATTCGCCGGACTGGCGGACAAGGCAAAAGCCTCTATCGAATCTCTATCCGGCGGCATGAAGCGACGTCTCACATTGGCGCGCGCAATGGTGAACGACCCACAGATACTTTTTTTGGACGAGCCGACCACCGGTCTCGATCCGCAGGCTCGCCACTTAGTGTGGGATCGATTGAAGACGCTGCTCTCCGAAGGTCGCACCATCATTTTGACAACGCACTTCATGGACGAAGCGCAACGGCTTTGCGATTGTGTCGCCATCATGGACAAAGGCGTGCTCATTGCCGAAGACGCGCCGCACTCGCTGATTGACCGCGAGATCGAGCCCGTCGTCATCGAAGTCTACGGCGATAACGTTGAGCAGTGGTTCGAATCGCACGGACGAACGCTCTCGATACGCGCGGAACTCGCGGGCGACACGGCATTTTGTTATTGCCGTGAAGCCGATCCGCTGATGAAATCACTCGAAGGATTTAGCGATTTACGCGCACTGCGTCGATCGGCCAATCTCGAAGATGTGTTTCTTAAATTCACCGGACGGGATCTACGTGACTAGC
>JAYTQU010000091.1:0-9744 GCA_043746555.1 Pseudomonadota bacterium
TGTCCGCCGCGCCTACCAGCAATCCTAGGTCCGATGGATTCAAGGGCGAGGCCTCGACGCGGACGACCACTTCGTCGGCAGCGGGTTCGTCAACCGGGATTTGAACGAGTGAGAGTTCCAGTTCGCCGCTTTTCTTAACGAGAGAACGCAGTTGCAGATTCATGCCGAGGTTGTTGCTCATAAGTAAACCCTGATTGCTTTGTGACCAATGTGGAAGTGGCGACGATTATAGTGCTTGCGAGACCGACCCGTCTTCCTCAACACTTGCCGACGCAATGCAGCCACTTCTCACGCTATCTGTTCACGAGCAATTGCGCTCTGCGGTACACGCCGGCGCGGTAACGTTGCAATGTTCGCTTGATCTGCAACGATCCATCACGACGGTTTTGGTGGACGAACATGGCTGGAGTTGGAATCGGCAACGCTTTCCCTATCTCGATCGGTGCAAAGATCGCACGATTTACTTCTGGACAGGCGAAGACTTTGAGCCCATCGCGCGCTACAGCACGTCACTCATCAAGCTAGTTCCAACGGAGTGGGGTGCGCCGACGTTTGAAATCGACGGGATCAAAATGCTTCCGACCGCCAAAATTTCCCCCTACGATGACGCCGAACGCAAAGTCGATCTAGTGCAGCCACGCGACAAAACGATTCTCGATACCTGCGGCGGTCTTGGTTATTTCGCGGCATGGTGTCTTGAGCGCGGCGCCGCGCGAGTCATGTCGTTCGAAAAAAATCCCGATGTGGTTTGGCTGCGCAGTTTGAACCCGTGGTCGCCAAAGGTTAGTGACTTGTTGACGCTGACGCAAAGCGATATCACAGCCGAGATTGGCGCGTTAGCGAACGAATCGTTCGACGCGGTGCTGCATGATCCACCAAGGTTCGGAATTGCCGGCGAGCTGTATTCTCAGGTATTTTACGATCAGCTTGCACGCGTGCTGAAACGAAAAGGCAGACTGTTTCACTACACGGGTTCGCCCAACAAATTAACCAGCGGTCGCGATGTGCCTAACGAAGTGTCATCGCGTCTACGCAAAGCGGGATTTGCGACGGAGTTAGTCGGTGACGGCGTATTCGCGGTGAAAAAGTAAACAAATAATAATCAGTTCCACGCGATCGACTCGCGCACTTTCTTCGCCACGGTGTCGACAATCGAGCTATCGTTGGCGATCACGGCCATCGATCCGTGTTCCATCGGCACCAATTCGCCATGGTACTGCTGTTCGTCGAAGCGCTCCGGCCCTGGGATATTTTCTTGAGGGAGAATTATCACGGTTACCGGGCCGCGGTCCGTCTGCACCACGAGATGCGGAACCAGCTTGCCGCGAATCACGCAGCTTTGCAGGTAAGAGACATCGTTCATCGGTTTGACCAAGTGCATTCCTTTGGCGCGCAAAGCGCCGTCGAGCAATTCAGCGGACACGCGTGATGCGGTGATGGTCAACGCTTGAGGTTCGTGTGCGATATGCGCTACGACGTCGCTCGCGAGACTCGCACGCGGATAACCGAGGAACCACAGTGCGCCGCCGACGCCGACAAGAAACAAGAAACTTGCTGCTGTCGCGTACCAACGCATTCGCTGCGTGCGTTCCGGAGAACTCCTTGTCACGCCTTTCATTGTCACGCTTTTTACGGGCCGCACCGGCACATCGAGTGCGCGCTTGATTAACCCGTTTAATCGCAGCATCTCTTGCGCGTATTTCGCGCAAGTCGCGCACTCAGTCCGATGCGCCAGCGATTCGGCGCTGGCGTCGTTCGGATCTGCGCCGATTGCGCGGCGAAACTCTAGGCAATTCACTCTGAATCCTCGGCGTCGACGTTAAGGCCCAACTGAGCACGCAGTCGATTGCGCGCCCGAAACAGACGCGTAAGCACTGCGCCTTGATTTAGGTTCATGTGCGTGGCGATTTCCTCGGTGGTGTAGCCCATCATCACTTGCAACACCAACGGCTCGCGATACTCCTCGTCGAGTTTCAAGATCGCCCGGCGGACAGTATGGACTTCGTCGTCGGGCCGATGATCCTCGCTAGCCAACATGTGCGACTCCACAGCGATCAGATCGTCTAAATTCACGGTCTCGTGACGTTTGCGCTCGAATAGACGCGCATGTTCGCGGCGCGCAATCGTCAAGAGCCAGTGCTTGGCGGCTTGCTCGTCTTTCAAACTGTCGAGCGATCGCCAGGCGCGCAGCAGGGTTTCCTGCACCACGTCTTCGGCCACTTGCCGGTCACGAGCCAACCACAAAGCGAACCGATATAGATCGGTTCGCAGCGGCTCGATCACTGCGGCGAAAAGGCGTTGACTTTGGTCTGTTCCGTGCATAGAACGATTCATGTATAAAGACCGGGAGTATCCCCAATCGATTACCCGCGAAGACGGCCAAAAAGCGGTCGCAGTAGTCGATTCGTTCACAAATTCTATGCGAGAGTGGCGATCGTTGCTGGGCTTTTGGCGGGGATCGCGCTACTACTTAACCTTATGAGCTACCCCACTAACGGCGTCTTTCCGCGAACACGTTTGCGTCGCAATCGGCGTAACGAATTCTCGCGGCGTTTGGTTCGCGAAACGACATTGAGCGTCGACAATCTCATCTATCCGATGTTCGTGATCGAAGGCGAAAGTCGCAGTGAGCCGGTGGCGTCCATGCCGGGCGTTGAGCGCGTGACCATCGATCGACTGGTGAAGGAAGCCGAAGAGCTATACAAATTGCGCGTCCCGGCAATCGCGCTGTTTCCGGTGACGCCGCCCGAAGCGAAGTCGCTCGACGGACGCGAGGCGCACAATCCTGAGGGGTTGGCGCAGCGTGCAGTGCGCGCCGTGAAGATGGCCGTGCCCGAATTGGGCGTGGTGACCGACGTGGCGCTCGATCCGTTTACGACGCACGGTCAGGACGGCATCTTGGATGGCGCGGGCTATGTGATCAACGACGTGACGGTCGCAGCACTGGTTAAGCAAGCGCTCTCACATGCCGAGGCTGGAGCGGATGTGGTCGCGCCAAGCGACATGATGGATGGGCGCATCGGCGCAATTCGCGATGCGCTTGAGGCATCCGGCAACATTCACACCCGCATCCTCGCGTATTCCGCAAAGTATGCGTCGAGTTTTTATGGACCGTTTCGCGATGCGGTCGGCTCTGCGAAAAATCTTGGTACCGGCGACAAGTACACCTACCAAATGGATGTCGGCAATTCGGATGAAGCGCTGCGCGAAGTTGCACTCGATTTGGAAGAAGGCGCCGACATGGTGATGATCAAGCCCGGACTGCCGTATCTCGATATTGTGCGGCGCGTAAAGGATGAATTCGGTGTGCCGACTTTTGTCTATCAGGTGAGCGGCGAGTACGCCATGCTCATGGCCGCCGCGCAAAACGGCTGGCTAGACGAACGCGCCGTGGCGCTCGAATCGTTACTATCCATCCGTCGCGCCGGCGCCGATGCGATCCTCACCTATTTTGCGAAGCGCGCGGCGCAATGGCTTCGGCAGTGAACACCATATTGAAGACGCCGGATCGCTACGCGGTTATCGGGTACCCGGTGTCGCATAGTTTTTCTCCTTTCATTCACGGCATGTTCGCGAAGCAAACCGGACAGAATCTCACCTATCGCTTGTTGGAAGTTGCGCCGGAGGCATTTGAGCACGAGGTGATGCGCTTCTTCGTCGATCACGGCAAGGGACTCAACGTCACCATTCCGCACAAACAAGTCGCGTTCGAATTTTGCAAACAGCGCACCGCGCGCGCCGAACGAGCGCGCGCTATCAACACGATTGCTGTGCAAGCGAACGGCTCGTTGCTTGGCGACAATACCGATGGCGCGGGTCTCATCGCGGACCTCAAGAGAAATCTGGAATTCGATCTACGGGATAAACGCATTCTGTTGCTCGGAGCCGGTGGTGCGGCACGCGGCGTACTCGGTCCGCTGCTCGAAGAAAAGCCTAAGTGCATTCATATCTTGAATCGCAGCGCCGAAAAGGCGCAGGCGCTGGCAAAGGAATTTGAGACGATGGGCGAGTTGGTCGGCGATGGGTTCGATGCCACCGACGGCGAAGCGTACGACTTGATCGTCAATGCAACCGCGGCGAGCTTGCAAAACGCCATGCCGTCAATTTCCGCTTCGACCGTTGCGCGCAAGACCGTGTGCTACGACCTGGCCTATGGAAAAGAAGACACGCCATTTACCCATTGGGCTAAGCAACAAGGAACGGCGCGGGCGCAGCTCGGTTGGGGCATGCTGATCGAGCAAGCGGCCGAGTCATTTTATCTGTGGCGTGGGGTTCGGCCTGATACTGCCCCGGTGCTCAAGGCGGTAACATCGCCGCCGCCGCAGCGAGCTGCTTCCTAGCTCAATTGACCACGCGGCTCTGCTCCTGTGAAAGAGCCCTATGCACGAGCCAGTTACTTCAGACCGCGATCGACAACCCGATCCTGACCGCGATCATCGACAACGAAAGGCCGATGCGGCAAATGCTCGTCTCGCAGATTTGGCGCGCGCCGATCACGCGTTGCTTGCCTTGCTCGCCGATCGAAATATCGACGCCGACGCGATCGGAGTCGTGCTGCGCGAACTCGTGGAGAAAACGGAAACACGACTGCGCCGCGTGTCGCGACTCTATGCTGTGTCGAGCAGCGTTAACGAAGCCATCGTCCGTGTTCGCGATCCGCGGGAGTTGTATCGCAGTGCGTGTCGTATTGCGGTGGAGCAAGGCGAATTGCCGTTGGCATGGATCGGGGTGCGTAATCGCGAATCCGACCAGCTTGAGTTGATCGCCCGCTGCGGCGGTAACGAAGCATTCGTCGATCGCGTGTTCGAGCGCATTCGCAGCAATCCGACCTTTCCCGGACCGGCGGGACGCGTCTGGCGCGACGGCTATGCGGCGGTAGCCAACGACATCGCCACCGACGCGTCCTTTTACTGGAAAGAAGACGCGTTAAAACTCGGTTTGCGCGCGTGCGGCGTTTTTCCGCTTAAAACAGCGGGCGTCGTGTCCGGCATCATAGCGATCTATTCGGATCAACCCGGCTACTTTAGCGATGAAGAATTGCGCGTTCTGAATTCGTTGGCGGACAACATTTCTTTTGCAGTGGCGTCCGCGCTGAAGGACCGCGAACTGGAAGATCATCAGCGCATGTTGGCGACCTTGTTCGACAACTTGCCCGGGATGGCGTATCGCTGTCGCGACGACGAGTATTGGACGATGGAGATCGTAAGCTCCGGTTGTTTCGAATTAACCGGTTATTCGCAAGCGAGTTTTCTTGAGAACAAAAATATCAGTTACGGGCGCGTAATTCACCCGGTCGATCGCGAACGCGTGCGCCTGGAAGTTGAGACCGGAGTCAGAGACAAACGACGCTTCGAGATGGTCTATCGCATTGTCACGGCACAAGGCGATGCGAAATGGGTCTGGGAGCGAGGTAGTGGCGTTTACGATGCACAGGGCGCATTGCGCTTTTTAGAGGGTTTCATAACCGATGTCACCGCGCGTCGCGAGGCGGAAAATCAGGTCGCCGCTCAAGCCGCTTTGCTCGACAAGGCCAAAGACGCCATTGTGCTCTATGGCATGGACGATACCGTGCGTTACTGGAATCGGGGCGCCGAACGTCTCTACGGTTGGCGAGCGGGCGAAGCTGTTGGGCGAAAAATCACGGCGTTAATTTGTCGCGACACACCGGAACGTCGAGCGTTGCTGGATAAACTCGTGAGGCAGGGCGAATGGTCGGGCGAACTGACGCGCTTGACGAAAAGCGGCGGCGAAGTTTGTATCGACGCAAGCTGGACCTTAGTGCGCGATGAAGACGGCGAACCCGACTCGATCTTGGCGATCAACACGGATATCACCGAACGTAAAAAACTTGAAACACAATTTTTGACCACGCAACGCCTGGAAAGCATCGGCACGTTGGCTGGTGGCATCGCTCACGATTTCAACAACATTCTTGCCGCGATTAACGGCAACGCCAAACTCGCCGGCAGTGACTTGTCGGAGGATGATCCACTGCGTACGCCGCTTCGTGAAATCGAGAAGGCCAGTTTGCGGGCAGGCGATTTGGTGCGGCAGATTCTGACTTTCAGTCGCCGACAAGAAGCGCGACGACAAAATATTCGGCTTGCGGATGTTGTCGCGGAAGCGTTGCGTCTGCTGCGCGCGACCTTGCCGGCGCAAATCGAAATTCGCGCCGACTTCGATACTAATTCGCCAACGGTTGCTGCGGATGCCACGCAGATTCATCAAGTTGTGATCAATCTCGGCACCAATGCCGCGTACGCGATGCGCGAACACGGCGGCGTGCTGTCGATTCGATTGAGCACGGTTCAGGTCGATCAAGCCGAGCACCATGCGCCGGTCAACTTGACGTCGGGACGCTACGCGCTGCTCGCCGTGAGCGATTCCGGCGCCGGCATGGATGCGGCAATAACCGCGCGTATCTTCGAACCTTTTTTTACAACCAAGACAGCCGGTCAGGGAACGGGCCTTGGTTTGTCGGTAGTTCACGGCATCGTGCGCAGTCACGACGGCGCTGTGACGGTGGACAGCGAGCCCGGTCGAGGAACGATTTTCAACGTGTACCTGCCGGCCATTGAAGGTGTCGCGCCCGTTGAAGCGATACCGCAAGCGCCGACGGCGCTCGGTGCGGGTCAACATGTTCTCTATGTCGATGATGAAGAAGCACTGGTATTTCTCGCCACTCGGGTACTCGAGAAGCTGGGATATCGTGTGACCGGCCGTGTCGATCCAAAGCAAGCGCTCGAGGAATTTCGCGCTAATCCGCAGATGTTCGACGCCGTCGTAAGCGATTTGTCCATGCCGGGGATGACCGGCCCGGAATTGGCGCGCGCTATTCTGGCGATTCGCGGCGACATCCCCATCGTGTTGACCTCCGGTTACATTCGCGACGAAGACATGAAGTTGGTGCGCGATCTCGGCATTCGCGATCTGGTGCTCAAGCCGAACACGGTCGAGGATTTGGGCGCAGCATTGCACCGCGTGCTGACTCGGCATTAGATCAAATAGTTGTTTTTCACTTTCACGTAGTGTTCTGCCGAGCGCTTGATCATCTCAATTTCGTTATCTTTGAGATCGCGAGTACGGCGTGCGGGATTGCCGACATAGAGACCCTTGGCGACAAGTCTACTGCGCGGCGTCACAACGCTACCTGCGCCGACCATCACGAATTCTTCGATTTGCACGTCATCGAGAACGATCGAGCCCATGCCGATCAAACAAAAATCGCTGATGGTGCAAGCGTGCAAAATGACGGCATGCCCGACAGTGACGTCGTTGCCGACAACGAGTGGAAGTCCTTGCGGATAAACGGGATTCGGGCTCGTCACATGCAATACGCTGCCGTCTTGAATACTGGTGCGTGCGCCAATGGTGATGGTCTGCACGTCGCCACGAATGACGGCGGTAGGCCACACCGACGAGTCGTCGCCGATCGTGACGTTTCCAATGATCACGGCACTTGCGTCGACAAACGCGCGCGCGCCAAGTGTCGGCGTGCTGCCGAGATAGGGACGAAGTGATTTGCACGAGGGCAATGTGCTTGGAGGCGAGGTACTCATGCTACTTTCCCAGCAAAATATCGTTACCGTTCAATTCCGCGCCTAACTTGCGAATCGCGATGTGTTTTCCAAAGATTTCGATCTCGGTAACGGACGCATGCCCAGGGCGAAAGCTGATTACGCGATCGTGACCTTGTGCCGCGCCGACTGCAACGTTGATCGCGATGAAGTGGGAAAAAATTACGCTGTCCGTTGTTAGTTCGAATAAGGAGTCTAACAACGACATGCGCCAAGCTAAGTAATCCGGTGAGCCCATGGGAGAATCGGTTTGCAATTGCGGCCACGTGCCCTCCATTCCCTTCGTCAACCAAATCCGCTTCGCCTGTGCCTTGAGCGGCGGCGAAGGAATTTCCGCGACTTGCGGCGACACGATTGGCTCGCAACGCCAATGCGACGCAAGTGGCGCGGCGGTTTCGCGACAACGTTGCAGCGGACTCGTGTAGACGGGCAACGCCGGCAGCAATTTTCGCAGTGTGTCGGCAGTCGTTTGCGCTTGCGCCCGGCCGAGTTCGTCGAGCCCGGGATCATCGAGTTTAGAGTCTGTCGCTTCGCCCCATGTTGCCGCAGGTTTGGCATGGCGCACTAAATACAAAACGGTCATTTACTTGATCCGAGAAAATTGGGATGCGTAGCATAACTCGACTGCAACCTTTTCCTTCATGGCGACGTCTCAATCGAAACCACAAGCTAGGGGATACTGCTATGCGCGCAACAAATCGGCCCAAGTTGGCCCTGTCGATGCTGTTAGTTGCAGTCATGTCGGTATCAACTGCGTTTGCCGCGGAAAAAGTATTCGACAAAAAGTTTTCGGCGACTGCGGGCGGCACTCTCACCGTGGATACCGAGGGCGGGGCCATCACGGTAAACGGCGCCGACGTTCGCGAAGTGACGGTTCACGCAACCGTGAGTGGAACGGCGAACCAGGTAGACGATTTTGCGATTACCGCTGAGAGACGGATAGCCATGGCGTTGCCGTGCGCGGCACGCGCGATGGGACTTGGTGGTTGGACTTGTCGTGGCTATTCGGTGGTGGCCTGCACGTGAAGTACGACATTCAAGTGCCACGCGATTATCACTTGGATGTGCGCACTTCGGGCGGTGGTATCGAAACGCAGAACATCAAAGGCGATGTGCGAGGGCACACATCCGGCGGCCATCTACAATTGAACTCGATCAACGGCGTCGTCGATGTTTCCACATCAGGCGGCAGTATTCACGCGGAACAATTGACCGGCGACGCGCGCCTGCACACCTCGGGCGGCAGTATCACGATTGTCGATAGCGACGCGGAACTCGACCTACGCACGTCGGGAGGCGGCATTCGCCTACAGAATATCGAAGGCAAGGTGAGTGTGCGTACTTCAGGTGGGAGCATCGAAGCGAGCTTCCACGGCGTCAATCATGGTGTTGAGCTGCGCACGTCCGGCGGCGGGATTCGCATCGCAGTGCCGAACGATTTCAAAGCCACTATCGATGCGCATAGCAGCGGCGGCGGGGTGTCGTGCGATCTTCCGTTGACCACTCGAGGTGGCGACGATCGTAACGATCGCAACGAATTGTACGGCGACATCAACGGCGGCGGTCCGGCGCTGGTGGCGCGCACGTCCGGCGGAAGCATTCGGATTCGCCCGAGGGAATGACGATCATTGCGTCGTTACCACTCGCCGGCATTGGGCATCGATATCCAAGGCTCTTGCGGCGCGAGCGCCGCGCCTTTCTGCAGTAGCTCGATCGAAATATTTTCCGGCGAACGCACGAACGCCATGCGACCATCGCGCGGCGGTCGATTGATCGTCACGCCATGTTCTTGCAGGCGTTGGCAAGTCGCATAGATGTCGTCGACTTCATAAGCAAGATGCCCGAACGCGCGGCCGATTTTGTATTCTTCTGTATCCCAGTTGTAGGTGAGTTCGACTTGAGCCTGCTCATCGCCCGGCGCGGCAAGAAACACCAACGTGAATCGACCTTTCTCGTTTGAGTGACGCCTTAATTCTTGCAAGCCCAACGCGTCGCAATAGAACTTGAGCGAAGCGTCGAGATCGGCGACGCGAACCATGGTGTGGAGATATTTCATTGGTAGGCCTACTAGTTCTACTTTGTCACATTGTGCTGAAGCGCGCATGGCGGCGTTGCAACCGGTTGGAAAATACTCACGTACGGCCGTGTACGCTGCGTTTTTCCAACC
>JAYTQU010000092.1:0-12644 GCA_043746555.1 Pseudomonadota bacterium
CGTAGCGATGCCGCGCGTCGTACGTGGAAATTGAATGGTCCGCAGCTTTTCGGCCACGTGATTCATCACATCGTGCAAGATCCGCGCGATCCGAAGATCGTGCTGATGGCTGCAAAGACGGGACACCTAGGTCCCACGATGTATCGTTCCACCGATCGCGGCCGCAAGTGGGTAGAAGTTAAACAACCGCCCGCGTTTCGCAAAGCAGCGGAAGGCGAGAGTGCGAAGAGCCGCGCCGTCGACGCCGTATTTTGGCTATCGCCCGGACACGCGAGCGAAAAAAATGTGTGGTACGCCGGCACCGTACCGGCCGGCTTGTTCCGTTCAGAAGACGGCGGCGATCATTGGGCGCCAGTTGCGGGATTCAACGATCATCCCATGCGGCCGCAATGGGCGGCGGGTAATGCAACGCCGGGCGGCGAAATTCTTCACTCGATCTTGATCGATCCGCGCGATGCGCAGCACTTATATATAGGCATTTCCATCGGCGGCATCTTCGAGTCGACCGACGGCGGTAAAGACTGGAAGCCATTGAACAAAGGCGTGGAGGCGGATTTTCTTCCCGACCCCAGCGTGGAATTCGGTCACGATCCGCATTGCGTGGCGATGCATCCGCTGAATCCCGATCGCCTGTATCACCAAAATCACTGCGGCATATATCGAGTCGATCGCCCAGCGCGCGAGTGGACGCGCATCGGCAAAGCGATGTCGAAGAAGATCGGCGACATTGGTTTTCCAATCGTGCTTCATCCACGCGATCCGGATACCGCATGGGTGTTTCCGATGGATGGCGGTTCGGTATGGCCGCGCACTTCCATCGATGGCAAACCCGCTGCGTACGTCACGCACAACGGCGGCAAGAGCTGGCAACGACAAGACAAAGGCATGCCGCGCTCGCAGGCTTGGTTCACCGTGTATCGACAGGCGATGTGCGCCGACACCGATAAAAAGGTTGGACTTTATTTCGGCAACACACTTGGCGAAGTGTGGGCGAGCGCCAACGAAGGCGAAGCATGGAAATGCATCGCCAAAAATCTCCCGCAGATTTTCGCAGTGACAACCGGAGCGTGACGTGTCGTGCGTTGTGCGCATCGCGAGTCCGTTACGTTCCTACACGAATGGCTCCGCGACGGTTGCGGCGGTCGGCACGTCGGTAACTGATGTGCTTGCCAATTTAGAGCAACGCTTTCCCGGCATACGCTTTAGAATGATCGACGAACAAAATCGCATTCGTCAACACATTCGGCTCTTTGTAAACACCGGCGAAGTAGAAAACCTCGACGCACCCGTTGCCGATGGCGATACGGTTCATCTCATCTGCGCCTTGAGTGGCGGCTGACATGAGTTTGTCCGTTGACGAACTCGCTCGTTATAGCCGCCATCTTTCTCTGACGGAGATCGGTGTTGCAGGCCAGGAAAAACTGAAAGCCGCAAAAGTATTGGTGATCGGCGCGGGCGGGCTAGGTTCGCCGTCGATTTTGTATTTGGCGGCGGCGGGAGTCGGCACGATTGGAATTGTCGATTTCGATAGGGTCGATATCTCGAATCTACAGCGACAGGTGTTATTCGATACGGCAAGCATCGGGCGCTCAAAAGCCGAAGCGGCGCGCGAACGACTGCTCGCACTCAATCCCGAGATCAACATCATCGCGCATGCGGTAGAACTGCGCGCTGACAACGTGCGCGAGATATTCAAAGACTACGACATCGTACTGGACGGCACCGATCGCTTCGCGACGCGCTATCTCACCAATGACGCGTGCGTTATTCTCGGAAAAGCGCTCGTTTCTGCCGCGATTCATCGCTTCGAAGGTCAGGCGATGACGTATGTCCCAAAGCAAAGTCCGTGCTATCGCTGTTTGTTTCCCGAACCGCCGACCGATGGACTCGTTCCGAATTGCGCCGAAGCGGGCGTGCTCGGCGTACTGCCGGGTGTGCTCGGCACGATTCAAGCAACCGAAGCGATTAAACTCATCACCGGAATCGGTCAGCCGTTGCTTGGCCGCTTGCTCACTTACGATGCGTTGTCGATGAGCTTCGATGAATTCAAATTTACGCGTCGCGATGACTGTGCGGTCTGCGGACCGCATCCGACCATCACCGAACTGCGAGATGCGCCGGAAATATGTAGCGTCGAGATTTTGCAGACCATCCGCCGCTTGTCTGCACGAGAACTGAAATCGCAATTGAATGACGCCGACGTTGTATTGATCGACGTCCGCGAGCCTAGCGAATTTAAAATTGCGAATTTAAAGGGTGCAATTAATATTCCCGTTAGCCAACTCGCCAATCGACTTCACGAACTTCCACCATCGCGCACGCCTATCTTTATCTGCCGTAGCGGCGCGCGCAGTCTCACAGCCTGCGGCATTGCATCGCGCGGCGGAATTTTATCGGTTGCGCATCTTGAAGGCGGCTTGCTTGCGTGGGCAAGCGAAGTCGATACAACATTCAGGCTCGCCTAGCGACTGCGCGCGCAGCTTCGAAGCAACCGATATTTTCAATACATTAATCAAGTGGTTTGGCAAACGGTTTGAGGAACAGGATTCGAAGTTTGTTAATAAAATAGCGCCCTTTGATCTGTTAGGATTATCCGACAATCACAATTGCCAGCTCGCTGTTTGTTGTTCGGAGATTGCAATGCCCCACGTTTTTCGTCGTTATTCGCAACCGCTGTCGATAGTCGCGACAGCTCTGTTGTTATCGTTGCTCGGTGCGTGCGGTAAGCAACCGGAAAATACGACGACAACAGTAAACGCCGCGACTACGCCCGCGTGGTCGGTGTTTCTCGATCAATACATCGAGGATTACTTTAAGGCGCATCCCACCTTCGCGGCATCGCAAGGTCGTCACGAATACGACGGCAAGATGCCGGATTGGTCCGCAGCAGGAATCGCCAACGAGATCGCTCGTTTACATCGGCAACGTATCTTGGCGTCGGCTTATACCAACGAGCGACTCACAGAGCGGGAACGATTCGAACGAGATTATTTGTTGGCGCAGATCGATCGCGATCTCTTTTGGCAGGAAAATGCGGCATTACCGTTTCGCAATCCGGAATTTTATTTCGACAGCATCGACAGTATCGATCCGGCGATGTATGTGTCGCGACCCTATGCGTCGTTGGAAAAGCGCGCGCAAGCCTTCATCGTTTATGCCAATGCGATTCCCAAAGCCGCGCAGCAAATTCGCGCCAACCTGCGGCTACCGATGCCGGCGACTTTTGTGCAATTCGGCGTCGCGGGTTTCGGTGGGCTGGCGGATTTTTATCGCAAAGACGTTTCGCAAGTATTCGCGACGGTGAACGACGCGCAAGTCCAGCAACAACTGAAGACGGCAATCGAGTCCGCAGCCAACGCCATGCAAGGACTAGCTGATTGGCTCAAAAGCAATGAGAAAGACGCGACGCAAGATTTCGCGATGGGTCCAAAACTATTCGCAGACATGTTGTGGATGACCGAGCGTGTCAACACGCCGCTCGATCGGTTGGAGGCGATAGGCCGCGCGGATCTTGACCGCAATCTGGCTGCGCTGAAAGACGCCTGCAAACAATACGCGCCGCACGCAACTATTCAAAAGTGTGCCGAAGAGATGAATGCCGACAAGGAGAAAGGCGGCGCCGTCGAAGGCGCGCGTGCGCAATTGGCGGGGCTCAAACAATTTATCATCGACCACAAAGTAGTCAGCATCCCGGGCGACGAGCAAGTGCAGGTCGATCAAGCGCCGTCGTACAACGCGCAGAACTTTGCGTACATCATTATTCCCGGCCCGTACGACCAAGGACTTCCATCGGTGTACTACATCGCTCCGCCCGATAAAGCCTGGAGCAAAGCCGAACAAGACGCGTATTTGCCCGGCAAAGCGGATTTGTTGTTCACCTCGGTGCACGAAGTGTGGCCCGGACATTTCTTGCAATTTCTGCATTCGAATCGCTCGTCGTTTCGCTTCGGCCAACTGTTCGTCGGCTATGCCTTTGCGGAAGGCTGGGCGCATTACTCGGAGGAGATGATGTGGGAAAGCGGCTTGGGGAATGGCGACCCTGAGACGCATATCGGTCAACTGCAAGAAGCGCTGCTGCGCGATGTGCGCTTTTTATGCGCCATCGGTTTACATACCAAGGGCATGACGGTTGCCGAGTCGGAGAAGATGTTCCGTGAACAAGGAATGCAAGATGCGGGTAATGCTCGCCAACAAGCCGCTCGCGGGACACGCGACCCGGCGTATCTCAACTATACGATGGGGAAATTAATGATTCGCAAATTGCGCGTGGATTGGACCGCCAAACATGGCGGTAGCGATGCATGGCGCGAATTTCACGACAGTTTTCTATCGTATGGCGGTCCGCCGATTCCTTTGGTGCGCGCGCAGATGTTGCCGGAACAAAGCGAGGCGTTGTTCTAGGAGTTTTTCCTGGCCGCTATCGCGGGCAATAGATGTCTTTTAGAGTCTCCAGCACTTTGTGCACCGGACCTTTCGGCACAGAGTAGTAAACGGTTTGCGCTTCCTTCTCGGTTTCTACCCATCCCCCTTCGCGCAAAACCGCGAGATGCTGCGACAACGCGGACTGGCTTAGGTCCACGCATTTGTTGATCTGGCCGACCGACATCGGACCTTCCAGCAAACTACAGAGAATCGATAAGCGCTGTTCGTTGGCCAATGCTTTGAGTAAGGCGGCCGCGTCGCCGGCATGGCGTTGTAGGTCTTTGGCAGCAGTTTTTTTGACATTGACTTTGGTCTTGGCATTGGATTTTGGCATGAAGCGGTCATCTCAATCTAGCAGGCGGCAAGTATATACGGATTGACTAATTTAGGTAAGTCTAATATAAAGACGCCACAACCTATTCAATTGGAGAGCCTTATGAATATCGACATGAGCGTAGATCGAGCTGTCATGGCGTTTGCAGGTGCGCTAATCCTGATCAGCTTGGGACTGGGAATCTTCGTTAATCAAAACTGGTTTTGGTTGACGGCATTTGTGGGCGCCAATCTATTTCAGGCCTCGTTTACGGGATTTTGCCCGGCGGCGATGATCTTGAAGAAGCTGGGGTTGAAACCAGGCGCGGCGTTTTGACATTCGTCCTCTTTCCGAGATCGGAACAGAGGACTTCAACTGGGTGAACAGCATGCGTTGGATCAGCGTCGTCATCACACTATGGATCGCCACGATCGCATTCGCCGCCGAGCCTGCGTTGCAAACGCAAACAGTGTCTTTGGAAAAGACTCCGCTGGAGCGCGCGTTCGACGGCACGATCGAAGCCGTGAATCAAGGCACGGTGTCGGCACAAACCTCCGGTCGTGTTGTGCAAGTGTTGTACGACGTGAACGATTTCGTGCCGGCGGGTGCGGTAATCGTGAAATTGAAAGGGACGCAGCAGCGCGCGAATTTAGGACAAGCCGAAGCGACACTTAATGAAGCGATCGCCGCCGAAGCGGAGGTGCAAAAACGGTACGCGCGTGTGCAGGAATTGCTCAAAGAACATGTGGTGTCGCAACAGCAAGTCGATCAAATCGCCGCGGAACGCGATGCCGCTGTGGCTCGTCTTGCATCCGCGCAAGCCGGCGTCGATGCGGCGCGCGAGGGGGTAAGTTACACGGAAATTCGCGCGCCCTATGCGGGCATTGTGACGAAGCGTCACGTCGAAGTGGGTGAATCGGTAAGTCCCGGCACGCTGCTCATGAGCGGCTTGTCGTTGCAATATTTGCGCGTCAATGTCGATCTGCCGCAGAGTGTCGTCGAGACAGTGCGCAATATTCGCAAGGCGGCGATTTACGTGGATGGCAAGCGCGTCGAGGCTAAGAAGATTACGATCTTTCCAGAAGCAACGGCGCAATCGAATACTTTCAAAACTCGCGTCGATCTTCCCGAGAACGCCACCGATCTGTATCCCGGCATGTTCGTCAAGGTGGCGTTCGTTATCGGCGAATCCGAGCGACTATTGATTCCCGCTTCCGCATTGGTCGAGCGCAGCGAGATAACAGCGGTCTATGTGGTCGACGACAAAGGCAAGACCGCATTACGCCAAATACGCATAGGTCATCGATTCGATAACCGCATCGAAGTGCTTGCCGGTCTTCGGCGGGGAGAAACCGTCGCGCTCGATCCCATCGCTGCAATCGGTCACCTAGCCGCTGCGCATGAGTAGCGCTGACGACAAACTCGGTTTCAGCGGGCGCATTGCGCGCGCGTTTTATGAAAACGAACTCACGCCGCTACTCGCGCTCGCAGCCATGCTCATGGGCGTGTTCGCCGTGCTCGTCACACCGCGAGAAGAAGAACCGCAAATCGATGTGACGATGGTCAATGTCATTGTGCCGTTTCCCGGCGCGAGCGCCGAACAAGTAGAGAGTTTAGTGAGCTCGCCGCTCGAACAAGTGCTCGGTGAGATCAACGGCGTCAAACATATTTACTCGACGTCGCAACCGGGAGTGGCCGTGCTCACCGTGCAATTCGAGGTCGGCCAAAAGCGAACTGCGGCGATTGTGCGGTTGTATAACGCGATCTACTCGAATCGCGATTGGAGGCCAGCCGGAGTAGGAATTCAAGAACCGCTGATCAAACCAAAAGGTATCGACGATGTGCCGGTTATCACGTTAACCCTTTGGACTAAAGATGCGGATCGCGGCGCTTACGATCTGTCGCAAGTCGCGCATTCGATTGAGGCGGAAATCAAGCGCGTACGCGGCACCAGAAATGTCTACACCATCGGTGCGCCCGACAACATCGTACATGTACTGCTCGATCCGCAACGACTCGCAGGGCACGGGCTGAGCGTCGGTGGTCTTACTCAGGCATTGCAAAGCGCGAATGTGGTGTTGCAAGCGGGCAGTGTTGTGGACAACAACACGACAAGTCCCGTGCAAGCGGGCCAATTTCTCGCCGATCGCGATGAGGTTGCGAATCTGATTGTCGGCGCGCACGACGGTCATCCCGTCTATCTCGCCGACGTAGCCGATATTACCGCCGGTCCGGATCAACCCGAGCAAGCTGTGTGGTTTGGCGCTGGACCCGCAGCAGCGAAGCGCGGCATCGATCTCAAAGGCAGCGCTCCCGCTGTGACCATTGCCGTCACCAAACAACCGGGAACCAATGCGATCGACGTGACCGACGCCGTGCTCGCCCGCATGCAACAACTTCGCGGCACTTATATTCCCGACGGCGTGCATTACACCGAAACGCGCAACTACGGTGTCACCGCGAACGACAAAGCGCAAAAACTGATTCAGAAGCTGATATTCGCCACGTTCTCCGTGGTGATCTTGGTGATCGTCGCGATGGGTTGGCGTGAAGCGATCGTCGTCGGTGCCGCAGTGATTGTCACGCTCGCCGCCACGCTGTTTGCGTCGTGGGCGTGGGGTTTTACGATCAATCGCGTCTCGCTGTTTGCGCTGATCTTCTCCATCGGTATCTTGGTGGACGATGCCATTGTGGTGGTTGAAAACATTCACCGTCACCTTCAGAAAGGCGGAACGATTAGAGAGGTGATTCCGCGAGCGGTCAATGAAGTGGGCGGACCGACCATTCTTGCCACCTTCACGGTGATTGCGGCGTTATTGCCGATGGCGTTTGTGAGCGGACTCATGGGACCGTACATGAGTCCGATTCCGATTAACGCCAGCATGGGCATGATCATTTCGTTGGCAATTGCGCTCATATTCACGCCATGGCTCACGCGTAGGTTGCTCGGTACGGCCACTGCGCAACACGGCTCGCACAAAACAGAAAGCAAACTCAACGCGGCAATTCAAAGGTTGTTTCAACGAGTGCTGACGCCCTTCTTACGCGGCGAGCAAAGTCGCAAGCGTCGTCATCAACTCTACATCGGTATTGGCGTCGCCATTGTGGTGGCCGTTGGCTTGGCCGGCGTGAAGCTGGTGGTGATGAAGATGCTGCCATTCGACAACAAGTCGGAGTTTCAAGTCGTCGTCAATATGCCGGAAGGTACCGCGCTGGAAGAAACCACGCGAGTGCTAAACGAACTCGCGGCACAAATCCAAACCGTTCCCGAAGTAACCGACTACCAACTCTATTCCGGCACGGCGGCGCCGATCAATTTCAATGGACTTGTGCGCCAGTACTACTTGCGCAAAGCGCCGGAACTCGGCGACATTCAAGTGAACCTAGTCGATAAGCATCATCGCAATCGTAAGAGTCACGAAATAGCACTCGCGGTTCGACCCGCATTGACGAAGATCGGAAAAAAATATCACGCCAGTGTACAAATCGTGGAAGTGCCACCGGGTCCGCCCGTGCAAGCGCCGATAGTCGCCGAAGTCTATGGCCCCGAGTACACGGCGCAACGCATCTTGGCAAAAACCATTCGTGGCCTATTCGATAGTACGAAGGACATCGTGGATGTCGATGACAGCGTCGAGGCACCGGCCAAGCGCTACATCGTCGACATCGATCGTTCTAAGGCCGCGTTGCTTGGCGTCGATCAAGCGACCGCAGTGCAAACGCTTGCGGCGGGATTAAGCGGTGTCGACGCCGCCTATGTGCACACCGGACGCGAACGCTATCCGATTCCCGTGCGATTGGAATTGCCGGTTGCCGAAAAAGCGCGCATCGACGACGTGCTCGCATTGCAAGTTCCGAGTACACGCGGCGTGTTGATTCACCTATCCGAGATCGTTCATGTTCGAGAAACAACTTGGGATGGCGCGATCTATCACAAGGATTTGTTGCCGGTCGTTTACGTCACGGGCGATATGGCCGGTAAACTCGATAGCCCGCTGTACGGCATGTTCGATCTGGTCGGACAGGTCGCCAAACTCAAAACTTCCAGCGGCAATGTTCCGCAATATTTTTTGGCACAACCGAACGATTCAAACAAATTCAGTTTGAAGTGGGACGGCGAGTGGCAGATCACGTACGAAACATTTCGCGATATGGGGCTCGCCTACTCGGTTGGTTTGGTGCTGATCTATTTGCTGGTGGTTGCGCAGTTTCGTTCGTATTTGACACCACTGATTATCATGGCACCGATTCCGTTGACCATCATCGGCGTGATGCCGGGCCACGCGTTGCTTGGCGCACAATTCACGGCGACGTCGATGATCGGCATGATCGCACTCGCCGGCATCATCGTCCGCAACTCGATATTGTTGGTGGATTTTATCGATAGCGAACTGGCAGCAGGCGGTGACTTGGTTGATGCTGTCATCAACGCTGGCGCCATTCGCGCCAAGCCGATTGTGCTAACCGGATTGGCCGCGATGACCGGCGCGTTCTTCATCATCGACGATCCCATCTTTAACGGACTCGCGGTGTCGCTGATCTCCGGCATTTTGGTTTCTACTTTGCTAACGCTGGTAGTGATCCCAATTCTTTACTTCAGCTATCGACGTCGAGCGCTAACAAAAGTCTCGGTAAACGCCGGCTGAGTTGCTACCCCTTCGGCGATTGAACTTAAGTAAGCCAATTTGCGCAACACGCCTTGGTGCGCCGGGCGGCGATTTCCAAAACCGGCACTCGGCAATCTCCTAACAAATGGTTTTTCGAGATGTATGTCACGAATCGAAGTCGATAAACGACCTCGATACAGCGATGCAAGGTCGCGAATCGACGACAGTCTTGCAAGCCCAGTAACTTAGCTAGTATTCCGCGCACTCACCGCAGTTCGAGACCTACAAAATTATCTCTCGCTCGGCAGACGAGGTTTCACTTCGAGTTCTCAACACACGATTTCGTGATCTCTTCGTCGGGCCGCTTCAGGGTACACAGTGAAAGACATGCACCGTCGAGTTGGCGCTAAGCAACCTCATTCGATGTTAGTAGTGGCGGTGTGGCTGTTGTCGTGTTCCGTAACGCATGCGATGGAGGCGCCAACCGTTACGGAGCAACTAGGTTTCGGTATGTCCGACGTTGGTGGCGCGAATAGCGACTCCGCGCGGAAGAGCGCGCAACCGGTCGCGACCCATGTCGTTACTTCGGCGGTCGCGCCAGTGCTGCCCGCAAAGAAGCGTTCCGGTAGCACATCGAAACGAATTGCAAACACCATCATCACGCCGATACGCGATACGCTGGCTGGGCTAAGCCATCCCATCGAGCTACTCAAAACCACCCAGCGACGCATTGCGTCGGCGTCGATCTTTGAAAGTATCGACGACTATTTTGCCGAGCGCTGGATCACTCGGCGGGCCTTCGACGTCGATCCGATTCGCGCCCCCACCTATAGTGTCAGCGGCAGAACGGCAAGTTCGAGCATGTCGATTTATCAATACATCATGCCAATCGCCAAAGAAACCGTTGAAAGCACGTCTTTGTCATTTTCGACCACGCAATTGCAAGTCCATATGCGCGGCGATTGGAGCTTGACGTACGAGGTGAATCGCACCAGCTCGATTGTCGATCGCGACGACATCGGCGTGGGTCTGGGACTGCGTTTCTCTTTTTGATTTTCGGTGATGCCTTGGTAAATGTTCGCCACTCCTTAGCGGCGAGCGGCGAACCGAAGTTGAAATCAATATCCCAATAAATCCTTCCGATCCCGTAACGGCTCCAATAGCGACTTCAATCCGTTGTGATCGATCTCGTGCATCAGCGGCCGGAAATTGCTCCTGCATTTCCGGCATTTCCGCAGTCCATTGCGGTCACCAACAATCGACCCAGCTCGCCATTCGGAAATCCTTGCCTAGAAAACCATGCAAGATAATGTCCCGGCAGATCAACGATCACTCTCCCTTCATACTTGCCAAACGGCATCTCGCGAGTGACCAGTAGTTTTAGATCTTCTGGCTTCATCACGCGCCAATGCCAATCGACAGCATGCTGATCGAACGTAGATCAATGCCATCAACGAGAATCGACAGCGCATCGTCATCGCGCTGTGCGCCCAAGACATAGAGCAACGGTAAATAATGTTCGGCCGTTGGAATGGAGAGTCGCGCTGCTTCGCCAAAGCTTTCATAGTTGATCAATGACTGAGGATCGCGGCGTGCAAGGCAATCGTTTACGTGATCGTTGAACTGCGTGGCCCAATCGTAAGCGGGAGCTTGATCGCTACGTTGCATCAAGCCCAGGTTGTGCACAACGTCGCCGCTGCCAAGAATGAGCACGCCTTCGTCGCGTAGTGCGGTGAGCTTCTTGCCGATGTCGTAATGAAACTGCGCGGGCTGCGAGCCGTCGATGCTGAGTTGCAGTACCGGTATATCTGCGTTGGGAAACATGTGGACCAGAACCGACCACGTGCCGTGATCCAATCCCCACTGAGTATCGAGTTGAACATCAAGCGGTTTGA
Source organism: Pseudomonadota bacterium (assembly GCA_043746555.1). GTDB lineage: Bacteria > Pseudomonadota > Gammaproteobacteria > Steroidobacterales > Steroidobacteraceae > CAZQYC01. Next base: position 11,238 of record JAYTQU010000092.1, read on the forward strand.
GTAATTCCTTTACGCGTGTAGCTAACTTCCGATCGCCCGGCGCGGGATATTGCATATCGAATAGCGCCTGCGGGAAGCCGCCGAAGTCGTGAATCGTTTTTGGTTTCTCCATCGCGGTGACGCGCACACCGCGTGTGTACCAGTGAGCGGAGATTGCCAAGACGGCCGTGGGTTTTGGAATCGAACGGCCAAACGCTTGCCATGCTTGCGAATAGCGATTGGTCTCAAGTGCGTTCATCGGCGAGCCGTGGCCAATGAAGGCGGCGGGCATGCGAGATGATTTGTTGGCGGGCATTTGCGTTCTCGGTTGCATTAGCAGTTTAATGGAACTCAACCGGTAGGAGTCGCACTATGTTGGAAATTCGCCGCAGTAACGAACGAGGCTATGCCGATCATGGCTGGCTCAAGTCGTATCACACATTCTCGTTTGCCGATTATTTCGATCCCAAGCACGTCGAGTTTGGCGTGCTGCGCGTCATCAATGAAGATCGCGTGGCACCCGGTCAGGGGTTCGGCACGCACGGACATCGCGACATGGAAATCATCAGTTATGTGCTCGACGGCGCGCTGGCGCACAAGGATTCCATGGGCACCGGCTCGACAATCAAACCGGGCGACGTCCAGCGCATGAGCGCGGGCCGAGGCGTGACACACAGCGAGTTCAATGCATCGGGCGATCGACAAGTGCACTTTCTGCAAATTTGGATTCAACCGAATGCGCTCGGCATCGAGCCGGGTTACGAAGAAAAGCATTTCTCTATCGATGACAAGCGTGGCCGGTTGCGTTTGATTGCTTCCGCCGAGGGTGAGCAAGATTCGGTGCGCATTCATCAGGACGCGCGCGTGTACGCGGGATTGTTCGATGGCGATGAAAATGCGCAACTCACGGTTGACGCCGATCGACAGATATACGTGCATGTCGCGCGCGGCGCGGTCAACGCGAATGGCGAGGCGCTCAACGTCGGCGACGGGTTGAAGTTGATCGACGTTCCGACGCTTTCGTTATCGCAGGGTAAAACCGCGGAAGTGTTGGTCTTCGATTTGCCGCGCGCGATCCCGTAAAAAATATTTCGGCCGGAAGCGCGCTTGCGCGATCGGTTATGCTCTCGCTCAATCGGGGAGGGCATATGCAAGCCGAAGAATTACTCAAGCAACTTCGTCCGCTTTGGGCCGCTGCTTTGCCGGGTCCGGAACGTGAGCCTGTTTATCCGTTTGGCGAGGCGCCGCTCACGGAGTACTTACGACGCTGGGCGAAACAAAACCCAGATCGTGCCGCGCTGATTTACTACGGCACCACGATTACCTACTCACAGTTAAACGATCAATCGGATAGATTTGCTGCCGTGCTCAAAGCGCAGGGATCGCAAAACGGCGATCGTGTCGCGGTGTTCTTGCCGAATTGCCCCG
>JAYTQU010000093.1:0-7294 GCA_043746555.1 Pseudomonadota bacterium
TTTAGCCGATATTGGCCATTGAGCTGCTGATACGTAAAAGCAACCGAGCTGCCGTCGCTCTGAGTGATCGAGGTCACGAGCTTGCTCGTGCCGTTCAAGTACCCATACGTCGTGACGTAGGTCTTGCCATCGACAATGCTATTGTCCTGCGGCGTTAAATCCACCGTTACTTTCCGCAATCGACCGGAAACGTCGTACTGATAGCTCGTTATTGCCTGCGCTACGCCGTTAGACGCGACGCTCATTGAGAGCAGACGATTCGTACGCCCAAAGGCCGTGTCATACGTTAACGTGGTGACCTGATTCGACGCATCGGTGATCGTGGTGATCAGACCCGCCGCGTTGTACCCATAGCTCACCTTGTTGCCGTCGGCATCTTGGGAGTTCACCAACTGGCCCACACCACCCGACCACTTATAAGTCTCCGTGATACGGCCGCTGCCGTCGGTCCAGGTCCATTGCGAGGTCGCACCGTTCCAAGTGAGGGTGTCATCCGCGCCATCGCCCGCGCCGCTCACGTATTTCGCGAGGGTGGTGTTGTAGGTATACACAACATCGCAGCCATCGCCGAAGGTCTTGGTGATCGTGCTGCCGTTATTGTTGCGAAAGCCCGTTAACTTCGACAGGCCCTGATATACCCCGATCCGCCAGTTGTCGTTGTTGTCGCCGTCCACCAGCCCTTGCGAGTTGTAGGTGCGGGTCAGCGCCAAATCCAAACCGACCGCTTTTAAACTCTCATCGACTTGCTGCACCACCAAATTCCCGGTGGCGGTGTTGACCAGCGCCTGCTCGCCATCCCGGCCCGGCATCCCAGGCCCCACCTGACTCGCACCCCCAAGCGTCGTCGCCGATGTGTTGAACAGGCCTAAACTTGAACCGCTGACAATGCCAACCATAGAGTGATCCCCAATCCGACAGATCGCGAAAATCTGTCAATCTTAATTAGTCAAACATGATCAAACGCGTGGGCTCCCGATCAAGACCAATCGTCGCTCAATAAATATTTGTGGGTCTGCCGAAGCGACAGCTGCCCGTACCCGCGACGCTAACAAGCTCGGCGTAACAAACCCGTAACGGACGGGGCAAAGCCGGAAACTATATTTTTTTGAAAATCGCTAAACTATTGCCGAACTCAGCGGATAGGCTTATATGGCCACGAGCAATATCGAGACGCACCCTCGTCAAGCTAGAACATCCACTACGTGATTGCCATGACTCGACGCTGATGACTCGACGCTGATGACTCGACGCTAGCGCCGCAGGCAAGTCCCCTCTGCTCAACCGGTACCAGGAACGAGACAGACTCTTGTGAACGGTCACACCGAGATTGCGACGGGGACCTCGTTCATTAACGGCGACGATTGCCACGATCGAGCACGATGACGCGAGTTCGTCGTCCCAGTCAATCGCCGACATCAGGCGACTTTGCGCAATATTTCTTGGTAAAGAATGCGCGTTTCCATGCTCGGGTCCAGGTGAAGAACCGACTTCAGTGTGGTGCAACAGCGTTGATACACCGCAAGCGCTTCGGCGCGGCGGTTTAAACGCAAATAACAACTCATGAGGTGACGGTAGAACTCTTCGGCCAGTGGGTCGACTTCCAGGCCTTTTTGATAAATCGGAATAGCCATCGCATTCTCGCCGCTGGCTTCCAGTGATTGTCCGAAATAGACGATGGCGCGCAGAAACTTCGAACGCAACCGCGCGCGCTCGACAAGCACGCATAGGTCGTCCTCATCCGTAAGAAACGATCCACGATAAAGCTTAAGCAGATAGTCGGTGCAAGCAACCGGCGACACGCAATCGGTTGCATCGGCACACACTTTCTCTAGCGCCCACACATCCAGCCAGCAGTATTCGGCATTTAGCGTGACATGGCTTTGCTCGATCAGGATCGCCTCTTCGCCGATCAAACGGCGAAGACGCATCAGCGTCATGCGAAACGCAACTCGCGCTGCATCCGCATCGCTATCGGGCCAAAGCGTTTCCGCTATCTTCACCACGCTCACTTGACGACCGCCTAAGGCCACGAGAGTGCGCAGCAACTCAAGCGGCTTCTTTTGTCCCTTACCGGAAAACACTAGACGCTCGCCGGATTTAAGAACTAAAAAACTCCCTAATGTATATAGATGAATCGGCCACGGCCACTTTTCAGCGACTTGATCGCTCGGCGGAAACAACGAGGTGGTAACGATCATCGCCTTCGCGTAACTAGAGCAGATGTCGTGCTCAAGCGCCAAATTGTAAAGCCGCGCAGCGGTGTCGCGAGGACAATAGGCTGCCGTGACAAAACCATACTCTCGCGCCACACTCAAGGCATCGCGAAGAGCAATTAAAGCTTGGCCGATATCTCCACGCGCCACATGAACGGCCGCGAAGCAAAAGTCGCTGAAAGAGCCATAAAGCTTGCTGCGCATTGCAAGCGCTTTGGGTTTCGCGTAGTTAAGCAATCTCACTACTTCATCAGTATTTCCGAGCGCCAAGTTGGCAAACGCCAGCCCTACTGAATAACTAATCGAGCCCACATCCAAAGAACAACTATTCGCCAAACGCACCGCCTTCGCCGCGTCCGTTGCCGCACGCTGTAAGTCTCCCTCATGCAGGGCTACCATGAAGACAAAGTGACTATACATCGCCTCGTTAACTTGCCCACTCAGTGGTAGTTGCGCCATTCTGTTTAAAAGCGAACGTGCAACCCCAACGTTACCGACGCCAAGTTGGCCAATAATGGCGTAGCCGATTAACTGAAAATCCCCTTCGTGCGCGCCAGTCGATGCAGCCAATTCGAGTCCTTTCATCGCCGCTTGCAACGACTCATCTGCCGCACCAACATTCGCCTCATAAAAAGTCTTCCAGATCAACCAGTTTAATTGGACACGAATATTTGATTTAGTTACGCCCTCCTCGAGCCGTTTTACAAAGGTACCAATTTGAAAGATTTCACCCGTCCACAGGTAATAGGGAGTCAAAGCAGTCATATAGGCGATTTTCCGCTCGCTCCCTATTTCAGCTTGAATTAATCGCTCGGCGCGCTCGACATAGATCGGCAAGTCCGGATGGTTGCAGCACGCATGAGTCAAGCCAACAATGTAGGTAAGGATGCTGGCAGTTTCGATTCCGGGACTAACTCCGGGACTAACATGGTTACTGCGACGGTTTAGTGCGCTATATCGTGTGAGCCACTCGATCATCGGCGAGTAATCGTTCTTCTCAAGGAGATACGACTCGATAATCCGGGACCAGCAAAGATACAAAGGCGACGCGTCGTCGTGTTCTTCAAACTTTAAAAACGCCGCTTCGAAGTCGGCGCGCGCCAACACTGGGTTTGCTTGAAGGCGGCAGGCGCCGCGTAAATAGAGAAGCCACGGATTGCCGTTGACTACCGCTGCGGGAATCGACACCATCCAATTTTCGACCGTCAGACTTCGTCCTTGCCGAAGCACATTGCGCGCATAGTTGTATAGCAACTCCGATGCGGGACCCCATGCTTCCGCCGCTAGCAGCAAGGCTACTCCCGAATCCAAATCGCCACTTTCGACCAACAACTGCCCGCTTCTAAGCTTCCGCGCTTTAATTTCTTCGGTGCCGCAACATTGTTCGGCGCGACTTTGCAGGAAGGCGCGAAACAACGGATGGTACTCGTAGGCTCCGTCGGCGTTTTTCGTTGTAAAGAAATTTCGCCGAGTTAAATCGTTAAGGATCGATGCGCATGGCAGGTTACCGACGAGTTCGCCGGCGATGTTCAAAGAGACGGTTGGCAAGTAAGCTGTCTTGATTAAAAACTCTTGAACATCGGGACTGCTGCGCCGCAGAATCTCGGTGGCAAAATAGTCGAAGATGGATTGGTGCGTCATATCTTCAAGCCGCAGTTGCCGAGTGAAGTCGCAATCCATTTGCTCGGTGAGCAAAATCACGCCCGCCGCCCAACCCCGCGTGTAGCGATGCAAGTCTTCGACATTCAACTGCGTGGACCGTGCTCGCTTTGACTGTATGCCGACAATATTCCGGCACTCTTGCAGGGTGAGACAAATCTCCTGCCAGTCTATCAGCGCAATCTTTTTCGAGGCACGCAGCCGAGACCATATTCCTTGCGGCTCCTCGCGGCTGATCACGATAATATTGACGTTCTCCGGAATTTGTTCAAATGCCGCTTGCAGAACATCCTGAACGGATTCTTCAACGCTCAGTTCTTGGAAGTTATCCAGCACCAATATCCCGGGCTCGCCCAGACACTCATACAGCGCGCGAAAGAAATTCGTGGCAAAGACACTCAGACCACTTCGATACTCCGCCGTAAATAACGGCAGTGGTTGGCTGTTGGACAGATAACCTTTATTCTCTGCCGCGACACCTAAATAATAAAAGATCGAGGCGACGTCTCTATCGCCCTCGTCTACCTGATACCAAAGTGCCGGTATTTTTCTGTTTTTAAGATAACTGGCAACGAGTGTCGTTTTGCCAGACCCCGCCGGCGCCGAAATCCAGATGATCGGCCGCTGCCGGCCTTTATCTATCGAACTAAAAAGACGTTCTCTGTCGGTTATGTCCGTCGGAGTCGGCATCGTCAACTTCGCCGGCAACGAACGTTTTGAATTTGAATCTTGTCGCATCGGCCCAGTGCACTCGCGATAGGGTTGTTCTATTCCGGACGTGCTGGAGTGAATGTCGACGTTTCAGCAGCGACATGCACGGGCCCCGCCTCATCATTTCGATCTTCCATGTTCAACTTACATACTCGTCCTTCCACCGCTGGTCTTACATTCCATGGTCGCCCATATGTTGTAAGATCTGCGCTTGATTTACTGAATACTGCGACCATGCGCTCACCCCATCCACTTGACAAATTGGGCAATCGGAAGCCGAGTATCTTTTCCTTTCCGCGCCGAACGCGGTCACGCGCGATGGGAAGTTGGTATTTTCCGTCGTCTGCGACGCCGATTATCCTTTCATGTAAAAGCAAATTGCTCGTACCAACATCCGATCACTGCCGGGTGTAAAATATTTCGTAGTTTAAGAAAACGCGGATCAACTTCGTAGATGAAGGCCCCAGATGGAGTTAGCAGACAAGGATTTGTGAAGCGACATAATCATTTTTTGGCACTGATCGTTAGATAGGGAGGACCGGGCTTTTTGCCGCATGCAACCGAATCTCGACCCTGCGCAACACACACCGCCTCTCGCAATGTCCACCACCATCAACCGAAGCCAGTCTTATCTGATCAAGGACGAAGGACACATATTTGCGTCGACGCATTATCCCTCGCAGCAAATGGTCTCAATGCATGCTCTAGTGCAACTCAGTATCGGGCATACACCGTTACGCGTGCGGCTTCATGATCGCAACTATGAAACGCACGCCTATGTCGCCGGTCGTGGCGTGCGGCAACTTTATCTGCAAGGCGTTCCGGCGATTGGTTTTGTGATTTACCCACAACACCCAATTTATCGCGCGATTCACGCTCAAACGAAACACCCAGTGCAACTAGTTTCGCGCATGCTGTTTCGCCGGCACGATCCACAGTTGCTTCAAGCTTTTGAAGGCAAACTTGAGCTGGAAGCAGCCGCGAATCTATTCAGGGATGTGACCGAACTGTTGGAAGAGCAACTACCGAAGCCGCCTCCGCTCGATCCCCGAATAGCTTCCGTGCTGCAGCTGATCGATGCCGATCCGACACTACGAATCGAAGCGCTCGGACCCGCGGTAGGTCTATCGACTAATTACCTCTCTAGCCTATTTACTGAAATGATGGGAATCGAATTACGCCTCTTCAGGTTATCGCTAAAGTTGAGCCGGGCCTTACGAATATACAAACCGGGCATGACAATCACCGAGGTCGCTCAAGCTGCGGGATTTACCGATTTACAGCATTTGTCGAGCGCGTTCACCAAGCTTTACGGCGCATCGCCAACTCACTTTATCGAAAATACGGATGTTCATAACTGACATGAACTTCGAGCGGTCAATTTAATCGGCCGACAATCTGAGGTTAAGCGCCGTACGTCGATGTCCGATTGCGCGTCGCTACTCACGCCCCCGCCCATACCAAGCAGTCAGTCCTCATTCTACGATTCGTCATTACCAGGCACCAGCCGATGCGCGCGCTTCAGATCCGCACAAAAGCCAACCTCGCTCCCAACGCTCAACACTGCCACCGTCGACAGCGTCGCCCATCCGAATACCGAATCCCGGTCACCGCTCTGACCTTAACCCCGTCCACGATTGACTCACTGTTGGAGTTCACGGTTATTGGCTCGGAGCCATGCTCAATTCGATCACCGCTATAAGGGCTTTCCAATGTGCCCCGAATGATCGTACACTTGACCGGTAATTGAATTGCAATGGCCGCAAGCAAGTGAGGATTTATCATGCCAATGAGCGATGAATTTCGAACGAAGCGATTTGCTATATTGACAGGCATTGCGCGCAAGAAGGGCGGCAACATCGTTGATCGCTCGTATTCCATATTGCGTAAGCCGATGACGGTGAGGTGCGCAAATGATCACCGATTCAAGATCACCCCAAAGAACATCTTACGCGGACTATGGTGCCCGCAATGTCAACCGCTACCGCGACAGGTTGAATTTCTGACGGCAGCACAGCGACTGGCTCGTAAGCACGGCGGAAAATGTCTCTCTACTAGTTACGAAACCGCTCGTCTGCCGCTACTTTGGCAATGCGAAAATCGGCATAGATGGGAGGCGTCGTTCGACAATGTTGTTAATAAGAAATCGTGGTGTCCCGCGTGCGCATTAGCATCAGCTAGCGAACGAAAAACACGTTGGTGGCGCAAACAACGATCCAAACCGGCGCGACGTCGGGCATAGTCAGAGACGGCTTAATGTTGGTTGATTGCGAACCTGCAAAAGGGGCGTTCGCGAATACCCAACTAGTTCGGCGAGGCGTTGAACACTTGATGTCGACGCCTATCGAATCGAGACAAAGCGGCTCTGTCCTAACTCCGTGAGCGCGCCAAGCGAATCAGAAGAAGCAAATCGAAGCGCTTACGGGCGACTACTTCACCCAATCCTTTTCTTTTCGCGTTTCCGGCTTTCCTGAAAACACGCTGTCACGCATAAAGTCAAACTTCTCAGGCAGTTTCATCAACGTCTCTCGATCGCGCACATAGCACGCATAGGATTCGGCAAAATCTTCAGCGGCATTGACTGCACCGTATGAAGAAACCGTTGCCGAACCCGGGAAGATTTCCGTCACCCACTGCTTCTTTACAACGCTGCTAATCGCCAAGAAAAAAACGAAGTGACCGACTTCGTGATAAAGCAATTGATAAAATAG
>JAYTQU010000094.1:0-2958 GCA_043746555.1 Pseudomonadota bacterium
GTTATCCGGAAAACCAAAAACCGCTCGCGCCTTGGGCGGCTCGATTGAAGGCTGCGCACTACAACGCTGTGGAAAATCTCGTGGTGTTCGCGAGCTTAGTGTTGGTTGCGCAGGCGATGGGCGTGAGTACTGCCGGCACGCAGGCCGCGAGCATGGTGTAATTCTGGGCGCGTGTCGTGCACGCGGGTTCATACACGTTTGCAATATCATGGGTGCGAACGCTGTCGTTTGCTGTCGGATTCACAAGTCAAGCGTGTATCGCTTGGTATAGTTTGGCGGTATTGCATTGTTGTTCAAAGCGTCATGGAAGTAACACAAGAAGAAATTGCTGCGAACTTGGCGCGTCTTGCCGATAGCGAATTGATTGCGCGGATACAAACGGGCGAGCTAACGCCATTCGCTCAACGCTTGGCCCATGCGGAACTTTCTCGACGCGGTCTGACTTCTGCAGCTGCGTTGGCGCAACCGTCAGCAGCCGAAGCGATTCCACGGCCTTCCGGTTCAGAGTTGGTCGTGTTGACGCGCTTCAACGAACCCTGGCCTGCGGAGATTTTGCGTGCGCGCCTTGAAGTCGACGGCATCGACGCATCGCTCGCGGACCAGAACTTGGTATCGTCAAACTGGTTTTTATCGACGGCGGTAGGCGGCGTGCGTGTGATGGTGCCGGCGGATCAACGTGCTCGGGCGCAATCGATTATGGCCGCGATTCAGCATGGCGATTATGCGTTGACCGGTGCGGATGATGCATCGGCAGTCGACGCGAAGATTTGCTGTCCACGTTGCGGCAGCGAACGCGTTTCGTCGAACGAGCAGCGCAAACGCCGCGCATGGTGGACGTTGTTTCTGTTGTCGATTCCGTTGCCGTTTAGTCGCAACGACAAGCGCTGCGACGACTGCGGGTTTGAATGGCGCGAGAAATAAGTTTCTCGCTCAATGTGTTCCCGCGGCCATCTCGTTGGTATCGAAGTCGTCCACGTTGACGATGTTCATCACTTTCTTGTCGTAATCGCGAAGCATGTCGGCCTCTGTTTCCGTGAGGATGCCGAGCGACTGCGCTTGATCGATTTGATGCGGTAATTCAAGCGCGGTGACCTTGCCGGTCTTGACGCCATCGACGCGCAATTTGCGTTCCAGCGGTTCGGCAGTCTGCGAAAGCACCAGTACTTCTTGCAGCAAGCCGAGTGCGTTGGTCGGTTCCAAGGTTTTATAGGCACCGTCGGTTAAGCGCTCGCGGGTTTCGCTCGGCTCCATGACGGTGGCGACAATATCGGCGGATAGATTGTCGCTAGGCGATGAATAGGTGCGACCACGCGGAAAGATAATGGCGCGCATGAATGCGGCGATGAAACGATTCGGAAAATTGCGCAGCACTCCATGCAGTTGTTCTTGTGCTTGATAGAGCAGCGTGCGGCATGACCATTCAACTAGCGGCAAGTCTTCTGCGCGACGACCTTGATTGTCGAAATGTTTGAGCACCATTGAAGCGAGATACATATAAGCCAACACGTCGCCCAATCGCGCGGAGAGGCTTTCCTTTTTCTTTAAGTAGCCACCCAATGTGAGCATCGACACGTCGGTGGCGAAGGCGAACGATGCGCTAAAGCGATTGATGTGTTGATAGAAGCGTTTGGTCGCGCCGGCTTCCGGCACATACGAAAAGCGTGCAAACGTCGTCGCCATCACCAATGAACGAATCGCGTTGCTCAGTGTGAAACCGATGTGTCCAAACAACGCCGCGTCAAATTCCTTCACGGACTTTTGTTTGTCCTTCTCGCGCGCGGCATTCATTTCTTTAAGCACGAAGGGATGACAGCGTATCGCGCCTTGACCGAAGATCATCAAGCTGCGCGTTAGAATATTTGCGCCTTCGACCGTAATGGCAACGGGCACTACTTGATAACCGCGCGCCAAATAGTTTTTTGGTCCCATGCAAATGCCTTTGCCGCCGTGGATATCCATTGCATCGTTGGCGACTTTGCGGCCCCACTCGGTGCAGTGATATTTCAAAATCGTCGATGGTACCGAAGGTTTTTCACCGCCGTCGATTGCACCTGCCGTGACTGAACGCGCCGCATCCATGATGTAAGTGTGACCGACGATGCGTGCCAATGCTTCTTGCACGCCTTCAAAGTTGCCAACCGATGTAGAAAATTGACGACGAATGCGCGCGTAAGCGCCCGATGTATAAACTGCCGCTTTCGATGCGCCCGTCGCATTGGAGGGCAGTGAGATGCAGCGGCCCACCGACAGTTGTTCGACCAACATGCGCCAACCTTGTCCGGCCATTTTTGCGCCGCCGATAATGTAGTCGAGCGGCACGAATACATCGTGACCTTGGATGGGACCGTTTTGAAACGGCACGTTGAGCGGGAAGTGGCGACGACCAATTGTGACGCCTGCCGTATCGCGCGGAATCAACGCGCAGGTGATGCCGTAATCGGTTTGCTCGTTACCGAGCAGCTTGTCGGGATCGTAAAGTTTGAATGCGAGACCAATTACGGTCGCAATCGGCGCAAGCGTGATGTAGCGTTTCGAGAAGTTGAGTTTGATACCGACAATTTCGCGGCCTTCGAATACGCCTTTGCAGACGATGCCGGTGTCGGGAAGCGATGCGGCGTCGGATCCCGCGCGGGGTCCAGTCAACGCGAAGCAGGGGACGTCGTCGCCGCGTGCGAGTCGCGGTAGGTAATGATTTTTTTGTTCGTCCGTGCCGTAGTGAAGAAGCAATTCGGCGGGGCCGAGCGAATTCGGAACGGCAACCGTTGATCCGGCAATTGCCGATCGGCTCGCAAGTTTCACGAGCACGCATGAATGCGCGTATGCAGAAAACCCCAAGCCACCGTAGTCCTTTGGGATGATCATCGCGAAGAATCCTTTGGTCTTGATGAACCGCCACACTTCCGGCGACATCGACGACCTCGATGGCGAGCGTCGCGCCGCCGACCTCGGTCCAAGCCA
>JAYTQU010000095.1:0-9393 GCA_043746555.1 Pseudomonadota bacterium
GATCAGGCCGCTGCGTTCGCTCTTTTGGCCGCGCGCGATCAGTACTGCAAACAACCCGAGCAGAATCAAACCCGACAACCAAACAATCGCACGGGCGACGGCAACACTTTGGATGACAATACCGATCAATACCGACAGCACCACAGTTCCGGCGATCACGCCGATCAGCCAATCGGTGCGCATCGGTTTGAAATCGGGCGCGGACCCGATATGCGCAATCAGTCGCCGCTGCAAGCGAAATTGCGCGATGCCGATCATCAGGCCCAAAACACAGGTTAGAAATGCCAGATGCCAACCATAGCGCACACGAATCCATGGCGTCAGCGATTGCGAGATGAAAGCGCCGACGTTGATCGCCATGTAGTACATGGTGAAAGCGCCGTCGAGTTTGGATGGTTCGCCTTCATACAAACGCGAGACGAGGTTGTTGGGATTCGCCTTGAATAGACCATTGCCGGTTGCGATCACACCCATCGAAAAAAATAGCAACGGCGTCGCCCAGGGACCGGGAAACACTTGATCCCATGGAATCGACAACAGCGAGTAGCCAACCGCGAGCACGATTGCGCCCAGCATGGTCGTGCGGCGCGCGCCGAGAATCTTGTCGCCAATCCATCCGCCAAGCAACGGTACGGCGTAGATCATGGATGCCAGTGCGCCCCAGGTCAGATTCGCACGCGCGTCCGTGAAGCCCAGGTACTGAATCATGAAAACGACTAGCAGCACCTGCATGCCGTAGTAGCCGAAGCGCTCCCACATTTCGATTAGGAACAGCGCGGAGAACGCGCGGGCTTTGGACGGCTGGGCTTGTGCGTTCATCGACGGTTTTTCTCCACGATAATTTTGCCAGGATAGTCCTGTCAGGACGTTCCCACCAGAGTGCCAGAAAAGACGAGGCGGGATTAGAAGAAGAGGCAGACAACGTGTATGCCGCCACTCAAAATTCCGGCGCCTAATTCTACTTTGTCAGGTTGCGCTGAAGCGCGCGGTGCGCCTTGCCCCGCATCGCTTGATCCCAACCTGACAAAGTAGAACTACAATGTTCACAACAAATGTCCGCAACTTTCGCGGGTTATCCTGTTGCTCGCTGAATCAACGCCACGATTGCATCGACTATGGTTGCGTGTAGTTCCACCGGCAAGTCGTGCCCCATGCCGGGAATAATTTTCAGTTCCGCACCGGGAATATTGGCAGCGGTGTCTTCGCCACCTTGCACGGGCACTAATGGATCATCGGCGCCGTGAATGACGAGCGTGGGCGCGACGATTTTCTGGAGACGCTCGCGTCGATCGCCGGTTGCCGTCACGGCCGCGAGTTGCCGCAGCATGCCAAGTGGCGCATAACTGCGCGCCGCATCGCTCAATGCGCGTTCGCGAATTACGGCTTCCGCTGCCGGATACTTCGGGCTGCCGATTGTCCTGGCGGATTTGATTGCATAGGCGACGAACGCTTCCTGATCCTTTGGACTGGGTGCCGGCGTACTCAACAGTGCGGCCGCTTCCGGCTTCGACGATGGCAACGCTGGGTTACCTGTCGTTGACATGACGGAGGTGAACGACAATACGCGCTTTGGATAATCTGCCGCCACCAACTGACCGATCATACCGCCCATCGATGCGCCGACGATGTGAGCGCGATCGATATGCAAAGCATCCAGCAGTCCCACCGCGTCGGCCGCCATGTCGTCCAATGTGTATGCCACCGTAACGGGTTTGCCGGTCGCTTTAGCCGTGGCGATCGCGCCGATGTTCGGCATGCCCGCGGCGTCGCACTTGGTGGAAAGACCGATGTCGCGATTGTCGAAGCGAATGACGCGAAAGCCCTTGCTTGCGAGCCGCTCGACAAATGGCAGCGGCCACCGCGTCAATTGCGCGCCCAAGCCCATGATGAGCAAAATGGTCGGTGCGCCACTTGCTCCATGAGTGGCGCCGTGAGTGGCACCATAAATTTCGTATTCGATATCGATGTTGTTGGCGTGAGCTTGAGACATAGCGAGTACCCGTATCTGATAGAGAGACCGGGTAGTAGCATACGCAAGTACGGTGGGGGCAAGCCACGTTTATCTCGTGCCGTCGCGGATTCGCGATTCGCTACAACGGCGATGGATAATCTGGATAATATTTACGCAGTGCGCGACACTGCGTGTTAGCGGCGCTGTCACATTGTTGTAAACAGAAATGCAATATGCTTGTCATACAAGCTATGATTTCGTTAAACATGCTCGCGGTCAATCTCAAATCGCCCGATTTCTTTATCAACCGCGAATTGTCGCTGTTGGACTTCAATCGGAGAGTTCTAGCCCAGGCTCAAGACGCTTCGTTGCCGCTGATGGAGCGTATTCGCTTTCTGTGCATCTCGTGCAGCAATCTCGACGAGTTCTTTGAAATTCGCGTTGCGGGTTTGAAGCAGCGACTGGAGGTGGGATCGGTGCACGGCGGCCCCGATGGTATGGGCGTGGTTGAACAACTTAAAGCGATACGTCAGCGCGCGGTCGCACTCGTCGCAGATCAATACGAACTGCTGAATCAGTTGGTGTTTCCCGAACTTGCGGCGCAAGGAATTCATTTTGTCGATGCGCGCAACGCGACGAGTTCGCAACGCAAATGGTTGGACGAGCATTTTTCGCAACAGGTTGAACCGGTCTTGACTCCGCTGAGTTTGGACCCCGCTCGCCCGTTTCCGCGAATACAGAATAAAAGTTTGAACTTTATGGTGCGGCTGTCGGGTAAGGATGCCTTTGGACGCGACGCCGGCTTGGCTGTCGTGCAAGTGCCGCGCACACTGCCGAGAATTATCAAATTACCGGCGAACAGTGCGGACGACAACACCAGTTGTTTCACTTTTCTTTCCGCCGTGGTGGCGATATTCGTGGAGCGACTATTCGTTGGAATGACAATAACCGGTTGTTGGCAATTTCGCGTGACGCGCAATAGCGATTTGTTCGTCGACGACGAAGAAGTCGACGATCTATTGCGCGCCGTGGAAGGCGAACTTGCGCAGCGGCGCTACGGCGATGCCGTTCGACTGGAAACGTCAACCGACTGCCCGGAAGACATCACCGGCTTTTTGCTCCAGCATTTCGCGTTAACCGACGACGACCTATATCCCGTGAACGGCCCGGTGAATCTAAATCGATTGATGGCGATTTATGAACTGGTGGAGCGACCGGATTTGAAGTATCCGGCGTTTGTGGCGAGCGTGCCGAAGCGACTGGCGGAAAAGGAAGATTTGTTTGCGGCTATTCGCGACGCCGACATCTTGTTGCATCATCCGTATCAATCGTTTGTTCCTGTAGTGGAATTCGTGCGACAAGCAGGTGCCGACAAGGATGTGTTGGCGATTAAGCAAACGCTCTATCGCGCCGGACCGGATTCGCCGATCGTCGACGCACTCGTGCGTGCTGCGCTCGCCGGAAAGGAAGTGACCGTCATTATCGAATTGATGGCGCGTTTCGACGAAGCCGACAACATTAAACTCGCGTCGCGGTTACAAGAAGCAGGCGCGCATGTGATGTACGGGGTTGTCGGTTTCAAGACACATGCCAAACTTATCATGGTGGTCCGACGCGAGCGCAACAAGCTGCGTCGCTATTGTCATCTTGGCACCGGTAACTATCATCCAAACACGGCGCGCACATACACGGACTATGGGTTGCTCACCTGCGATCCGGCTTTCGGCGACGACTTACATCAGTTGTTCTTGCAGTTGACCAGTCCAACGCGGCCGGCACAGTTGCAGAAGATTTTGCAATCGCCGTTTTCGTTGCATGATGCGATCTTGACGAAGACTAAACGCGAGGTTGAGTTTGCTCGACAAGGGAAGGAAGCGCGCATCATTGTGAAACTCAATGCTTTGATCGAGCCGCAAGTCATTCATTCGCTCTACGAGGCGTCGATGGCGGGGGTCAAAGTCGATTTGATCGTTCGCGGCATCTGCGCGCTAAAGCCCGGAATCGCGGGAGTTTCCGAAAACATCACGGTGCGTTCGATCGTCGGTCGTTTTCTCGAGCATTCACGCGTGTACTATTTTCACAACGGCGGTCGCCCCGAAGTGTTTTGCGCCAGCGCGGACTGGATGGATCGGAATTTCTTTCGCCGTATCGAAGTGTGCTTTTCGATTGAAGGCAAACAGAACCGCGAACGCATTATCGCCGATCTGGAGCTCTACTTGCGAGACAACGTCAATGCGTGGCGGTTGCATTCCGACGGCACCTATTCGCGAGTAGAGGCCGGTCGAGATCCACGCATCGACGCGCAATCGGAATTGCTGCGTCGCCTGAACGATGGGGCGGAAGCCCCGGTTGTGGCGATTCCAGTTCAGCTCAGACGTAAGCGAAAACCCAGCGCTTTCAAATAGTCGGCTTCTTGTTCCAAGTCCGCGGAAGTCAGCGGCTGTTCTTGTAGCCAGTTTTTTGGGAATTCCAAATCCAGCGATCGATTTTTCGCGCGTAAAACAATTTCCGGCAGGCGCGCGGAACTCCGGCCACGATGCAGTAACACCGCGAGTCGCAGCAACACGATCAACGGTTCCGCTTTCATATGCCACGGAGGCATCAATTCTTCAAGAGGCGTCAGATCCAATTTGCGCCGGTGCGCGCGAACGAGACAAGCAAGCAGGCGTTGCTCTTCTTGCGGAAAACCGGGCATGTCGGCATTTTCAAGCAGATAGCCGCCATGGCGATGGTAATGCGCGTGCGAAACATCCAAGCCAATTTCGTGCAACTTGGCGGCCCAACTCAGCATCGATTCGGATAACGGGTCGTCGAGCTCCCAATCGGATTGGGTTTGTTTGAGAGACCCCAGTGCAGTCGTTTCGACGCGACCGGCTTGTGCGAGATCGACGTGATAGCGGCCTTGCATGGCGCGCACAGTGCGAACACGAGCGTCTTCGTCGGTAAGACGTCCAATCAAATCGTAGAGCAATCCCTCGCGTAACGCGCCATCGCCGACTTTAAGCGTGGCAATTTTTAGTCCATCCAGAATTTCCGCCAGCACCGCCAGTCCGCCCGGGAATATGGATTTGCGATCATTTGCCAATTCGGGCCAGCGCAATTTATCGACCTGTCCGGCGCGCAGCGTTTGTTCGACTAACTGTTCGACTTCCTTCGACGTAATCGCCGCGTCGGGTCCATGCTGGGCGCGAATAATCTCGCCAACGCAGCGTATTGTGCCCGAGGCGCCCAGCGCGTGGTCCCAACCGAAAGTTCGAAACGCTTCTTGAATCGGTTCGAGTTCAAGTCTTGCTGCAAGTCGTGCGCGCTTCATCCGTTTGTCGGTAACCTCGCCGTCATCGAAATAGCGCTTGCTGAGCGTTACGCAACCCATGTGTAAACTTTCCAAGAGTTTCGTTGTCGCGCCGTCGCCGATGGCCAGCTCTGTACTACCGCCACCGATGTCGATCACCAATCGTTTGCCGGGCTGTCGTGGCGCGGTGTTGAGCACGCCGAGATAAATCAGTCGCGCTTCCTCGATGCCGGAAATAATATCGATCGGGTGACCGAGCGCGACGCGAGCGCGGTCCAAAAATGCACCGCAGCGTTTCGCTTCTCGCAGCGTATTCGTGCCGACGACACGCACGCTTTGCGCTTTCATATCGCGCAACCGTTGCCCGAATCGCTCCAGACATTCAAGCGCACGTTCGATGGCGCTACGTTCAAGACGACCGCGATCGTCCAACCCGGCGGCTAATCGCACCGATTCTCGCAGTCGATCGACAATCAACAGCTGACCATGCGAAAAACGCGCAACCACCATGTGAAAGCTGTTGGAGCCGAGATCGACCGCGGCAATGACATCGGGAAGTTGATTGGAGCGAGACATCAGGCACGAACCCTTTGCGATGCACCGGGGTCCAGCGGGGAAGTTGGTGCGACACAACGATTGTAGCGGGTTTCGTCCGGCTGCAATCATTCGCTGTCATGATCTCATGAGCAGGGCGTGCGCATGCGATGCCACGCCCGTCGACTCTCTCGGCGTTCTTGCCGATAGGCTGAAATTCAAACCAACTCCGACACTGGGGTTCGCCGACGGCCGAAGAGTCTCCGGCACGCTCGATCGGGATCGCATCGAGAGCGAACTCAACAACGCATCCTAGCAGCCTGTCGGACTGAGCTCTTGCGGAAGCGGCTTAAGCGGTTTTGTGGTGCCGAAATCAAGCATGATTCGAACGAATGCAAATGGATTTAGTCAGCGTGATTGATGCTGAGTTTCAATTCAGCAGACCTTCATGGCAAACAGGCGCTTGAAATTCCACGCTAAGGTCACCAAATTCCATTCGCCTTGAACGTGGTCGAGTCCGCGCAGCAGGATTTGTCTAAAACCCATCGCGGACTTAAATGGTGCCGAACACCGGTTCGACGGTGTGTTTGCGCAGTGCGTCCCGCTTGCATCCCGCAAGGGTTTTCAGGCGATGCGCCATCGCTTGCAGTGCCGTGACGTTGTCCGGTGGCGCAGCGCTCGGTTCGCTGAAGCGTTCTTGCCAGGGCCGATGCCAGGGCCGATGATGGTGTTCGCGTTTCAATGCGAGCAGCGGTTCGATCTTCGCTTGCGCGCAATCGCGGCAAGGCGTTCGGCACGACATTCAAGTTCCGCTGGAATCGACAGCTCATCCGATAGATCGGCACGATCAGTTTGCTCCGCCAACGCCAGCAACAGCGTCACTTCTTCTTTCGGTTGCGCTGCGATCTTCTCTGCATGGCCGTACGATAACGCGCTGTCGCGCGACGCATTGGCATGCAGCTTCGTGCCATCGAGCGCCACGATACGCGCGCGTCTTGCTCGATAGATCCAACTGCTCGACGATCTCCACCGAAAAACGCGTCAAGGTTGACGAAAATGATATTCGTAAACCTGCCAACGACATCATTCGTCTTTCGCAATTGCTTGTACCGGATACACGCATCCTGCTTGCGCCGAGAGTCGCGGCGGACCTGAAGCACTTTCTGGAGCAGTTAGCCGTTGATGGCAGCTACGACCCCAAATCGATTCGAAATCGACTTGAAAATTGCTGAAGTCATTGATCGAGTTAGAAGAGCGTACGAATTAGAAGTCGGAGCATCAGATGCTTTAATGAGGAGACTATGATTCACCATGATGAATACCGGTTCTTCAATCGAGATTAGTTCTACTTTGTCAGGTTGCGCTGAAGCGCGCGGTGCGGCGTTGCACCGGTCTGAAAAATACTCCCGTACTACCGTGTACGGTGCGCTTTTTCAGACCGTTGCGTCTTGCCCCGCATCGCTTGATCCCAACCTGACAAAGTAGAATTAGAACCCGAATAGCTCGCATAGAGGCAATCGATTACCGGGCCAATCGCTGTTAAGAGCGCATCATCGTCTTGTGCAAGCGACCGCGCGCCGGCAACGATTGACGAAAACCCGGCGGCTTCCGCAACTGGAATGCCGCCCACGTCAAGATAGTGCACGAGCGCGCCTAGGCGAGTGAGTCCTTCGTCGTGCTCCAGCCGAAAGCTTTGCAACAATACTTCAAACGTGACTTTGGCGCCGACGTGCGTAAATTCCGCGCCGTTGAAATCGAAACCCACGGAATTCTTGGGTTGGTCGCCAATTCGCTTCAACCAAACGAATTTGGCCTTCGGGTCGATAAAACGCCGGATCAGCCATGCCGAGCACACGCGATCAATCCACATGTGTTCGCGCGTGGTCCAGGTTCGGCCGCGATAATCTTTCAAATTTCGATGCACGATCTTCGTGTGAGCGGCCAGCGGTTCATCGGGTGAGAACCGAGCATTCAGCGCCTTCTCTGTCGCATCCATTGCCGCTTCCGTCTGCTTGCGCGACTCCCCCGAAAAAAAATCGATGGCCACGATTGCGGCGACTTCGCGGCGCAACGCGGTCACGCGACGCCGCGCTTCCGATTCCTTAAGCTTGACGACTTCGCGCTTCAGTGCGTCCAAGCGACTGACGATCTGACGGTAGCCGTCAGTCCGGTCGAAGCGCGCGATGAGTGTTGCATGCTGTTCGGTCGAATCTTCATTGACCGACAAGACGTGAGCGCTTCCGCCGCCGGACTGAATGTCGCGACCTTGCTCTTCAAATATGCGTCGCGCATCTTCTGAGTTCGGTAAGGCATACACGCCATCACGAAGCGCTGCCGCACCAGCGGCGGTGAGCGCCCGCCATACGCGCATTCGTAGCGTCTGGTTTCGACCCGGCAAGTTGATGATGAGCAAAAGCCAGTTTTTCTGTATCATGTAGATTATTCTACCGTGCTGTAGTAACGTAAACATACTCCTTCTTTGTGCTACGACCCACCGTCGGTGCCTTCCATGAAATGGATCACTCGCGAACACCCAAAATTCGATCGTATCGCTTGTCCGTCGCTGATACAGCGCTTCATCGATCGCGATGCCGAGATTCTGTACGGTCACACGCGCGATGATTTGCGTGTTGCGCAAAAACAATCGGCCACGCCGTTCGACGTTTCTGGCGTCGAACTTACGCACGACGGCCCGCTGTGTAGCTTCGATGAATTCTTGCAGAAGTATGCGCTGGACGATCCGGCACTGACGAGTCTCGCAGCGATGACCCGCGCTGCGGATACCGACACTCGCGATCAGTCTCGCGAAGCGCCCGGTCTGCTTGCGATCACGCTTGGGTTGGGTGCGAATATCTCCGACCATCACGCGCTCTTGCAACAAGGATGTGTGATCTACGACGCACTCTACACAGGGTGCCGCTCGCTCAAAGCCGAACGGCACGGCTGGTATCCGGAAACTATTCTAAAAGAGGTGAAATCATGACCGACTCGACACGCCGCGCATTTATGCAAACGACAGCGGCCGCATCGCTGATTGCAGCCACGGGAATTTCCAAACAGGCAGAGGCAGCAAAGGGCACTGAGAGGACAAGCTTCGCATTTGACTATCAACATTCCCCCGTTCCATTGCCGTTCGACGTCAAGAGCTTGAAAGGCATATCGGAAAAGCTGATTCAATCGCATTGGGAGAACAACTACATTGGATCGGTCAAAGCGCTCAACGTCGTTCGCGGTCGTCTTACTCAAGCATTGAATGACGCAGGCACGCCGCCGTACGTCTATAACGACTTGAAGCGCGAACAACTTATGCGCACCGGATCGGTGGTACTGCATGAACTCTACTTCGCCAATCTTGGCGGCGACGGTAAAGCGAGCGGCAATTTGCGCACGAGGATCGCTGCGTCGTTTGGAACATTCGATGCGTGGGAGTCGGAGTTTCGCAAAATTGCTCAAGGGTTGGCCGGCGGTTCCGGCTGGGTCATGCTCGGCTACAACGAAAAGCTCAAGCTATTAGAAAACTACTGGATGGCGGATCACGCTACTGCGCCCGCGTTGACGCAGCCAATCGTGGTGCTCGACATGTATGAGCATTCCTACCAAATGGACTACGGCGCAG
>JAYTQU010000096.1:0-4518 GCA_043746555.1 Pseudomonadota bacterium
GAACAGCGCAAAATCGGATTGGTAGTTAGCAAGCAGGCGTTCCCAGGAGTAGTTGATCTTAAATTCCGACAGCAGCTCCTGATATACGCGATCCTTCCATACCAGGCCACCCGCGTCGATCTCAATGAATCTTCTGGTCCACCGATCGGCCGAAACAATCTGCAACGCCTCGATCTGCGCGTATTGCTCGCGAATAAATTTCCGTAGCGACGATGCGCGGTCGTGCAACGTTCCATCCAGATCAAACAAGACGGCACGTTTCTGTGGCGAGCTAATCACGTTCGGTTGTCGTCGAGCACAATGAGATCCAAATGATCATCGACGATATGGCACGGATACCAAGATTCGTCACTACACCATTGAAAAGCATGAATCTGCCGTCTAGTTGCGGCGAGTGGATCACGCCAGTGGACATGTGCCACGCTTGATGTGCATACGAGCCTTCGATCAACGCGCGCACTGCGTCGATAGTACGGTCCGCGACGCTCATCGACGACGTTTCTATGACGAGGTTTCTATGGCGACGTTTCTACGCTTGCCGCTTGCGTTGTTCGTTTTGAACTTGTTCTAACGTCAACCCGGTTTGATTTGCCACTACGGCCAACAGCGGATGGTTGTCGGTACGCGGTAACGGCACGGCATGAAGATGTTCCCAAATTCGAATGCGTCGATCCGGTGTATTCACCGTCGAGGCTTGTTGATTTAACTCGCGGCGGCGCGCTTCCGCCGCGTCCGCTTGCGCGCGCGCCATGCGTTCGCGATAGTCGGTATTTAATTCGCCGGGGAGCCGCGTAGCCGAAGCGCGTGTGTCCTGGTGTTCTCGAATCGTCATGCCCCGTCTCCCGATAAAACAATTGTCCTCTGATAAAGTGCCAATGATGAGATTGTCACCTTCGCAAACTCTTGTCCTGCGGGATTTCCTTCGAGGCATCTTTCGTGCGATGCCATAATGCGAGGGTAGTGGACTGCGGACCGGTTCAGCGCTTACGCGGACAGTACCACCAATCGGCCTGGTCCGTTCCGCGATTTTTCAAAAAAGGCTATCGGGATGGCTGCACTGCGGGGGGCGGCTGTTCGGTTGTCAGCTGTTGGTCGGATTCAAACAGACGCTCCAGTTCTTTGGCGACCAACTGCGCATTTTGAATAAGCTTTTGCTCGTCGTCTTTGAACTGAAGTTGCGCGTGCAGCGCCTGCTCGTCGATCGCTTTGAACTTAGTAATACTGTCCTCGGCATCCGATCGAGCGAACCCCAACGTCTCAAGCGTGTATTGCGCCATATCGAGGCTCGAGAAATATGTCTCGCGCACGACGTAACGCACGCCTAGTTCAATCAACCTCAGTGCATGCTGGCGATTGCGTGCGCGCGCGAAAATCTTCAAATGCGGATAGTGCTTCTTTAATGTCTCCACGGTACGAATCGTCGCGTCTACATCACTGATGGTCAAAATGAAAATCTCGGCGCGGTCGGCGTGCGCGGCCTGCAACAATTCCAACCGCGACGCATCGCCGTAATACACTTTGGCGCCGTAGCGACGCAGAGTCTCGACTTGATCGGCGTCGGCCTCTAAGGCGGTGAACGGAATTTTCCGCATGCGCAAGATTCGGCTGACGATTTGACCGAAGCGCCCGACGCCGGAAACAATCACGCGCGATTCTTCGGCATCGAAACGATCGTATTCGGGCTCTTTATCCTTCTTAAAGAACGGCTCGATAACGGCGTGCTGCAAATTCATGAGCAACGGGCTCACGATCATCGATGCCGTGACAACGATCACCAACAAATCGGCGAGCGACTGTTCCATGATTCCGTAACTCACCGCCAGCGCAAACAACACGAACCCGAATTCGCCGGCCTGAGGCAATGCAAATGCGAGACCGCGAGCGCTCTCTCCGTTATGACCGGTGACTCGGCCGAGCGCCCAAAGAAGCGCCAACTTGATCGCTACCAAGCCGAGCACGAGTGCAATCACCGTGCCCGGTAGCTCGATGACCAAGCCAAGATTCGCGGTCATGCCCACGGAAATAAAAAACAACCCGAGTAGCAAACCCTTGAAAGGCTCGATATCGGCTTCGAGCTCGTGACGATACTCGCTATCCGCCAACAACAAACCGGCGACGAATGCACCTAACGCCATCGACAATCCCACCGCGCTGACCAACAGCGAAGTGCCAACGACAACGAGCAACGTCGCTGCCGTAAACGCCTCGCTTACTTTTGTTTTGGCCACGATGCGCAACAATGGCCTTAGCAAGTGACGACCGCCAAAAATCAACAACGCCAACACCGCCAGCCCTTTGAGCACAGCGGGCCACGTATCGCTCAGTTGATTGACGCGAGAACTGCCGGCGAGCAGCGGCAGTATCGCCAACATGGGCATGACGGCAATATCTTGAAATAACAGAATGCCAAAACTGGATCGCCCATGATGCGTGTTGAGTAGTTGGCGTTCCGCAAGCAACTGCAAGACGAGCGGCGTGGACGATAGCGACAACGCGAATCCAACGACGGCCGCCGAACTCCAAGACAATCCAAACAGTATCCCAATCGATGCAAACACAGCAGCAGTGACCAGAACTTGTAGAAGACCCAGACCCAAGATTGAGCGGCGCATCGCGTGCAAACGCGAAGGCTGCAATTCGAGGCCGATGACAAACAACAGCAAAACGACGCCGAAGTCCGCGATATCGTGGACGCCATGCGTATCGGGAATCAAACGCAGTCCCCACGGACCGATTGCGATGCCGGCTGCAAGATAGCCAAGCACCGAACTCAATCGAAACCGTCGAAATAGTGGAATGGCGATCACGGTGGCGGCGAGCAACACACCGACTTGCGCGAGAAGAGTCATGGGCGTTCTATTCCATTGCTACCGGAAGAAACCACATCCTAGCAAGAACCGGCATCGCCGCGGATCGCGATAGTACGGTCACCCTGATCGACACCGATTTGACAAGGTCAATTCGAGCGAACCCGCAAATCTTTGGTCACTGTGCCAACTCGTTCGATGTCCGCTTCATGGGGAGCGTCGCGCCATACTTCAGCCAGCGCGGCGTCGTACCAATTGCGCATTGACGGCAAAGCAAGCAAACGTGCGACGTACGATGCTGCGGCGTCACCGAGTGGCAATCCGAAAGTCTGTACGCGAAACGCTACCGGTGCGAAGAACGCATCCACCCCGGTAAATGCCGCTCCCGCAAGATAGGGTCCACCGAATCGATTGAGTCCTTCATTCCATAACTCTTCAATGCGTGCTATATCTTTCTTGAGTGCCGCGGGCAACTCATGTAAGCGCACGCGGATTCCACAGTTCATCGAGCAGATATCGCGCAGCACGCCGAAACCGGAATGCATCTCGGCGGCCGCACAGCGCGCCCACGCGCGAGCACTTGCATTGTTCGGCCACACGCCCGGATGACGCTCGGCCAGATACTCGGCAATGGCAAGCGAATCCCACACAACGGTGTCGCCGTCCACCAAGCACGGCACCTTTCCGGTGGGCGAGAACTGCCGAAAGCGCTGCCAATTTGTTTCGCTATCGAAAGGCGTTAGTTGTTCTTCGAATTCAATACCTCGCTCGCTCAGTAACACCCAGGGTCGCAATGACCACGACGAATAATTCTTGTTGGCGATGTACAGGCTATACATTCGAATCTCCGGTGAATTCACAACGGTGGAGATCATGCCGCAATCGAATCCAATGCGCTGATCGCTTTTCTTATCGACGAGCCAGAATTTCTAAACGAGCTAGGCTGTTTAGTTTAACCGGGATAATTTAATTGGCGACAATTCGACTAGCGCCAGCGATCGTGTCGTTCGCGACGCTCTTGCCGATAGTTGGTGATCTCCAAGCGGAGCCCGTCGGGATCGTTGAAGAAGATGGCAACATAGTCGGGTGCGTACTGCGGATAAAGCTTAGGGTCGCTAACGGTAACTTCGGCTGCGCGGAGAACTCGAGCCGCGTCGTAAACATCTTCGACCGAATCGACGCGCAAACAAAAGTGATGGAGCCCCGGCGAATACGAGTCGTGAGCCCCATTCGATTTCGCAGGACGCAGCACGTAGCCGAAATGGCGATTGTAGTACTGCACATGCGGATCACCGTCGATGACGAATGAGCTTTTGCGAAAGCCGAGGTTGAGGAAAACCCTGTCGTAATAGTTTTCCGAGCGCTTGAGGTCCGTGATAGCGATATAGATGTGGTCGATGCCGATGACTTCTATCATCGGGCGATCATTCCGCTCCTCGCCAACGATGCAATTGCGCGAGCTCCAATGTTCCGCGACGTCGTCGTCGCCAGTATCGTTCGCTAGCCTTTCGTTGCTTGCGAATTTCCGGCCACCGTTCGAGATAGGCGTTAAGCACTTTGCGGTCGCCTTCGTAGCGAGCCAGCGTTTCTGGATTGGCCGATCGAAAAACCACTGCACCGTTATAACCGCCGAACCCTTGCGTTGCACACAACGCGCCGCCATCGGCGTTGCCCGCCACGGTTTCTGGTTGCAAGATAAATTGTTCGGCGG
>JAYTQU010000097.1:0-3643 GCA_043746555.1 Pseudomonadota bacterium
GGAGGGAGTGAGCCGATGTTGATCGATAGAGAGGCCACTTCGCTCAACTCATCGTCATCGCGCACTGCGCAGGCGGAATGAGGGCGCGACTTGCCATCAGCGCCAGTGTGCGGATGAAGTTGTGCGCGAGCGCATGCCATGCACACCGCGAAAATCCGCGAGCGTGTGATAGTTGATTCGCACATCGCCACAGATCCAGCGATACGCATCGTGTGCCTCGCACAATCGCTCTATCTCGCGCGCCGACCCCACCGCATCGAGCGTTGCATACAACCACAGCGACAACAGAATTTCCGGTGCGGTCGCCGCGCGGCCAACGCCGCCTTCGACTACTTTGAGCGGCGCGTAAAAAGCGCTCAACTCCAATCCCATCACGTAATCCCATACCAACCGCGCACGATGCCCCTCTGGCAACAACGACTCCAAATCACTGGCACGCAATTCCATCTGCGCGCGATTCGGCATCTTGACTCGAACCACTCCGCGATCGGTTCGTTGTTGCTTCATCGCCCACCTGTTTTGTTCATTAACCGTCGACGCTGTCATTATGCCTGGGCTCGGAACATATTTTCACAGGCTCTGAGCAGTCACTACGGCGAATTGGCTTCGGGTCTAAACGCGAGATCGAGTGGTGCCAATTGAAGTCATCGCTCAAGACGTACTCATGTTAACGAAGCTAAACTACAACGCGTGTAGCTATGGTGATGGCGTACCGGTGACTCTGAGGTTTGCCGATGCAGTGGGGGAGATACTTACCGCAGCTCCGTTGGCGGCTCCGCCGCCACCCTTACCATTTCGTCATTACATTTAGTTCTACTTTGTCGGGTTGCGCTGAAGCGCGCGGTGCGGCGTTGCAACGGCCTGAAAAATACTCACGTACTGCTGTGTACGCTGCGCTTTTTCAGGCCGTTGCGCCTTGCGCCGCATCGCTTGATCCCAACCTGACAAAGTAGAAACAGTCACACTTCGACAGACGACGGAGAACTAATTCGAAAACTTTACGATGAACCGCACGCCGTGTTGTTCGTTGCCGCTTTCGACTTGCACGGCTGCTCGATGCAGTTTTGCAATCTCAGCGACGATCGCCAGTCCAAGTCCGCAACCGGAACTGGCTTCGCCGCCGGCACGATAGAAACGCTCAAATATCTTGGTGCGTTCATCAATTGGAATGCCGGGGCCGTCGTCTTCGACGATGAGACGCGGTGTGGGTCGCGCCTCCACGGCAACGGTAACGCGGCTGCCTCGGCCGCTGTACCGCAATGCGTTGTCCACCAAGTTAGATAGCAATTCACCCAGCAAACCGGCGTTGCCGTTGACGATGATTACAAAATCCGGGACCACCAGACCAAAATCGATTTCCTGCGCGAGCGCGCGCGCAATCCATTCTTCGCCGATCGCGCGCGCGAGTTCAGATAAGTTCACGGGTTTCAATTCAATCGCAGCCGCCGCTTCCGGCTCCGCTCTCGCCAACGTCAGCAGTTGTTGGCTTAGCCGTGCGGCGCGTTCCGCAGCGGAGTGCAAACCCAGCAATGCGAGTTGTCCTTGGTCGCCATCAGCGACGCGCTGCGCACGTTCGGTATAAAGCAATATTGCCGCCAGCGGCGTTCGCAGTTGATGAGCGGCATCCGCGACGAAGCGCTTTTGCGCAACCATTGCACGCTCCAGCCGCACCAGCAAATCGTTTATTTTTGAAACGAGTGTGCGCGCCTCCTTTGGCAAGTTTGCTTCCGGAACCGGCGTCAGGTTGTCGTGTCCGCGCGCTTCGATTTGCGCGGCGAGATCCGTCAGCGGTTTCAAACCGCGAGCGATGCCGAACCAAGCGAGCGCCAGTGCGACAATCAATAGCCCGACCTGCGGCGCCGACATTGCTAACAGGATTTCCGTGCGCAATTGGGCGCGCTTATTCAGTGTTTCCGCAACCTCAACAGTCACGACGTCGTCACTATCCGCCAACGAAATATTCGTTGCGACCAAGCGCACATGTTGGTTGTCGACGCGCGCATCGACAAGTCTTAGCCCATTTTCGCTTGATTCGATCAGCTGCGGCAACGCGGCTACTCCGGCAATGAAGCCCTGTTTACGCGATGAGATTTGAAAATAGGTCTTATCGACTTCATCGAACTCGAATACGTCGCGCGCTACGTGGGGTAAGTCGAATTCGACTCTGCGATCGACCACTTTAACCGCTTTGGACAACGATCTATTGGAGTCGATCAGCCAGCGATCGTAGACTAGATTGGCAAAATGCGCGGCGGTGTAATAGCAAGCGATCGAATCGAGAACCAGCAGCATGACTATAGCGGCCATGAGCCGCACGACCAAACCGCTACGCAGACTCGTTTCAATCATCCGCAACCCTGCTCGGTTTGCTCCAATAGGTAGCCGAAACCGCGCAAGGTGCGCACAGCCAATTTGTACGGAGCAAGCCGGCGTCGCAGCCGATGCACGCAAATATCGATCGCCGCATCGGAAGGCGGTTCACCGTTACGAGTTAGTCGATTGGCGATTTCTTCACGTCGAACAATGCGCCCGCTGCGCTGTGCCAAAACTTCCAGTAATGCAAACTCGCCGGCCGGCAAATCGATTTGCAAGCCATCGAGCACCACGCGCGGCAGACCAGGCGTAATCGTCAGCGATCCAATGGTAATTTCGGCGTTCCGATCCGCACGATGCCGTCGCAACAGCGCGCGCACGCGTGCCTCAAGTTCAGCAAGCTCGAAGGGTTTAACGAGATAGTCGTCGGCACCGGCATCGAGTCCAACTACTCGCTCGTCCAGTGCGTCGCGCGCGGTAACGATAATGATCGGCAGTCCGCGCGATTTGCGCCGCAATTGGCGCACCAAGGACAGTCCGTCCATGTTCGGCAGACCGAGATCGACGATCGCGAGATCGTAGTCGTTCGACATCAGCGTGTTGAACGCTTGTTGTCCATCGGCGGTCGCGTCCACTTCGAACTCCGATTGTCGCAACGCATCTACTAACGCGAAGCGCAGATCCGTATCGTCTTCTACTATCAGCAAACGCATGTCGGTTTATGGTCGATGATGAAGTCGGAACAGTCTAGCGGCTCCGCGCGCGTCACGAACAATTTCCAGGATGACGGTTGACTTGTAAGGTTGCTGAAAGCTAGCCGACGGTACACTGACCTGACGGGCAGATTGAAATTGTACTTGGTTTCCGGAAATCGATTGGCTGCCGTCGATCTAACGACAGCAATACAAACATAGCTCGCTCAACATGGTCCCCTTTGGCCCGTAAATATTGCCGTATGAATTCGCGTTTTCGATTGTTCCCCGGATGCCTATACTTGTGCGTTGCTTCGGTATCTTTAATGCCACGATCGGGCGCGACTGATTCAACCGACCGGGCCACATTGCGGCAGCATTCGAACGAAAGGTTGAATCGGAGCCAGGACCAAACACCGGGCCAAGCATTGAGCCTGGTGCGCGCCGAGGAATTGATGCGTCAAAATTCACCCGCTTTACGGGTCGCCGAACTGGCGCTCGAAGCGAGTGGTGCGGACGTCGCGACCGCCGGTGAGACGCCCAATCCACAGTTGTCATTGAATTCCGCGTCAATCGACTATCGCAACGGCATTGGCGCGGGCGCTCCCTGGGATAAGCACGCCGATTCGATATTGCGC
>JAYTQU010000098.1:0-9274 GCA_043746555.1 Pseudomonadota bacterium
GACGCTGGTGCCGCTTTCATCGACGCGGATACTGGCCACGGGAATGTCGCCGAGCCACACGAGTTCTTGGATGAGTGCGCCGGTGGCGTCGTATTCGCCGAGTAAGTGCCCTGCTTCGTCATACATAAAGTAGGTTGTGTTCGCGAGGTTTGATTTTTTTACGCGTTGACCGAGGGCATTGATTGAATAGCTGGTCGTGGTGCCCGCGGTGGTGGCTGCGATCATGCGATCTTGTTGGTCGAACGTGAATGTGTTGGCGCCATCGTTCAAGGTGTTGCCGACTGCGTCGTAGCTATAGGTCTTGGTGAGCGCGCCGGTGACGCTGTTAACTCTGTTGTTGGCACTCGAAATCGAATACGTCGATACGGCGCTGCCGCCTTGCGTCAACCGATTGCCGTTAGCATCGAAGGTAAAGCTTTGGTTGAGCGCACTGCCAGTCGCGGTGGTGAGGCGATCGAGTAGGTCGTAGCCGTAGCTTTGGCTCAACGACGGATCGGTGCTGTCCACTACGCTGGTGATGCGAAACGCGTTGTCGTAGCTGAGACTCTTCATGCCCGCGCTATCGAGCGCGGCGAGTTTGCCATCGGCGTCGAACACCCGTACCGACAAAGTGCCGTTGCCCCAGGTCCAACCGCGGGTCGGCCCGAAGGGTTCGTAGAATACCCCCGACAGAATCGTTGTACTACCATCCAAGGTGAGACTGGCCAATTTGCCGCTCGTATAACCGTACTGAACAACATGACCCGAGGGCAACGTGAGTGACTGCGCTCGTCCGGCGCTGTCGTAGCTCATGCTTAGACTCTTCACGACACCGCCCATACTTTGCTGTCGCGACGCGACACGCCCCCGCGGATCATAGCTCCAGATCGTTTGACCGGAGTTGTCGGTCAGATCGGATAAGCGCCCTTTGCCATTCGCGCCGAGATCGTAGTGATAGTGAATCGTTTGATCCGCAGTCACCGCTTGAGTGACGCGATTGAGCGCGCCGTAGCTATACGTGACGGTCACTCCGCGCGCATCGGTTTTGGTGAGCAGACTCTTGCGCCGATGCAGTGGTTGTCAACAGTGCGCAGGCTGCGCAACATAATAAGGATATGTTGATTCGGCTTGAATTAATTTGGCGGCTCATTGGTGACCTCCCTCGATGCCTGTAGATAGCAATTTCGCGGATTGCAGTGATTACTGCGACGTTCCCAAAGATGTTCGTTCATGTCTTCATGCCTAGCAGCCTGTCGGCCAATCTGCCGAGAGACTCTTCCGGGGTTGACTGATGCACATACAGACCCGGCTAGGGCCGCGCATTCTTGGAGATTGTGAACACAAATATCTGTGTCTGTTGTTAGAGACTCATGTCGCATCTTTGATCCTAGTCACTCAAGAAAGAACCCTCGTTGTCGATCAATGTGGTGTTGAGAGCCATCTATCGACATGGGAGATTATGTATGTCTGATCATATACTCGTTGGGAAAAGGAACCGCGGCTTTACGCTGATTGAACTCGTCGTCGTCATTACCATCCTGGGTATTTTGGCTGCATTCGCCGTCCCGCGATTCATTGGCATGCAATCGAATGCGCGCGCAGCAGCCATTGAAAGTTTACAAGGCGCGTTGCGCAGCGCCTCTGCGTTAACCCACAGCATGTGGATGGTGACCGGACAGCCGGCGACGATACCAATGGAAGGCGCGACCATCACGATGACCAATGGTTATCCGAATCTCACCACCATCAACAATACGATGGTTGACTTGGCCGGATTCACCTACGACAACACGACCGGTGTATTTATCAAGATCGGCGCCACCACCGGTTCAACGTGCAGCGTCACTTATCTACCGCCCGCAGTGCTCGGTAATCCGCCGTCGATTACTTACGACGTGAGCAATTGCAGTTGATCGACTTCGATTCCATCACATATACGCGCGGTGCGTGACACCGGCGCTTAAGTGTTTACCCCGTTAGTCGACAAGGGGAGACAAGAGTCTAGAGATACAGCGGTTCAGAGTTAGGTTCGAGCAACAAAGTTTTTTCGGAGTTTACGGATCATGTCAAAAGGTACAGCACGCGGTTTCACATTAATCGAGTTAGTGGTGGTTATCACTATTCTTGGCATTCTCGCGGCGTTCGCGGTACCGCGTTTTTTGTCGCTCGACGGCAAGGCGCGCGAAGCGGCCGTCGACGGATTAAGCGGCAGCTTGCACAGCGCCGCTTCATTGACGCATAGCTTGTGGTTGGTTTCCGGCAGTCCAGCCACCGTTTCGATGGAAGGCACGTCGATCACCATGACCAACGGTTATCCCGATCTCACCACCATCAACAGCACATTGGCCGACACCACCGGATTTACCTATACGGCAGGCACGGGCGCGTTCACTAAGAATGGTGCCCCGACTCCCGCTAATTGTTCGGTGACCTATACCGCTGCTGCGGTGGGCGGGGCCCCGAGCTTCGCAGTCGTAAAAACCGGCTGCTAACGATCCGACTCCAAATTGAAGACGAGCATCTATATTTTTGTGCGGAGTATCCAGTATGTCTAAAGCAACGTCTCGCGGTTTTACATTGATCGAGTTAGTGGTGGTCATTACTATTCTCGGCATTCTTGCGGCGTTCGCCGTGCCTCGCTTTCTGTCACTCGACGGTAAAGCTCGTCAAGCCGCTGTCGACGGCATCGCCGGAAGTCTGCGCAGCTCAGCCGCACTTACTCATAGTTTGTGGTTGGCGTCGGGAAGTCCGGCCACGATCTCGATGGAAGGCACGTCGATCACCATGACCAACGGTTATCCCGATCTCACCACCATCAACAGCACATTGGCCGACACCACCGGATTTACTTATACGGCAGGCACGGGCGTATTTTCTAAGAATGGCGCGGCAACGCCGGCGAATTGCAGTGTGACTTACACAGCAGCGGCAGTTGGCGGGTCACCCGGCATTGCAGTCGACAAATCGGCTTGCTAATAAACGGGTGCGGAAACAGCGGCGAATTGAGTCGGGCGTGAATTTGATTTAATGCCCGCACTACAGGCCGTCACGCAACAGGCGCCCGCATGGGCGCTTTGTTGTTTGTGGCGAAAGGAAAAACTGATGGGTGTTGGGCAAGAAAAAACGAAATACTCGAGGCGTGCGACGCGCGACTCTCCTTCATCTACAGCCTATAGCCTACAGCCGACAGCCCCATGCTTCGCCCGTGGCTACACCCTCATCGAACTCGTCGTGGTGATCGTCATTCTCGGTGTGATCGCGGCGATCGCCGGCCCGCGTTTCTTCGGCACTAAAGTATTTTCGGAACGCGGCTATGCAGATGAAGTGGCGAGTGCCATGCGTTATTCGCAAAAGATTTCCGTGGCTAGCGGCTGCAATGTGCGTTTTGCGATTACGATTGCCGGTTACAACGCCATGCAGCAAGTGGCCAGCGGTAATCGATGCAATCCGGCTAGCGCATCGTGGACGACCGTGGTGAAACGTCCCGATGGCGACGCGTTAGCCGGCACTCCGCCGAACGATGCAAATGTCGCGGGTCCTGCAACGATGATCTTCGACAGCAAAGGCGCTGTGATTAGCGGCGCAACCAATCTCACCATCGGCGCGTATACGTTGACGCTCGACGCGGCGAGTGGGTTTGTGGAGGTACAGTGATGCGGGCTTCGCAGGCGGTAGGTGGTAGGCTGAAGGCTGAAGGCCGGCGACCAGATGCCTCGTCACTCTTGCCTACAGTCTACAGCCTACAGTCTACAGCCCACGCGCAGCGTGGCGTCACACTCATCGAGCTTGTTATTTCAATCGTTATCATCGCTATCGCGGTGAGTGCGGTGCTCGGTGTGTTGTCCTTGATTGCGAAAGGCAGCGCGCAGGCGATGATTCGCAATCAAGCGGTGGCGATTGCGACTGCATATCTTGAAGAGATTCGTCTGAAACAATTCACGGCGAACGGCGTACCCGCGTCGCGATCGCTATACGACGACATTAGCGACTACAACGGCTTGGTGGATGTCGGCGCGCGCGATCAATTCGGCAATCCGATCGCCGGATTGAGTCAATACACAGTGACGGTTACGGTCGGCGCGGGCGTGCTGGGTGCAGTGCCGGCAGCATCTGTGCGTCGTATCGATGTCAACGTGCAACATCCCGATGGCGTGAATTTCACGCTGAGCGGATATAGGACGGCCTTATGAAAAAGGCCGTGGGCTTTACGCTCATTGAACTCGTCATCGCGATTAGTCTTAGCGCCATCGTGATTTCCTTCGCCGCGATGTTCATCGTGACGCCCGTGAATTCCTATCGCGCGCAAGCACGACGCGCCGAGTTGGTGGACGCTGCCGACGCAGTGCTGCGACTCGTCGGTCGCGATGTGCGCGCGGCGTTGCCCAATAGCATTCGTATCGCGAATAACGGCACGGTAATCGCACTGGAGATGCTGGCCGCTGTCGACGCAGTGCGTTATCGAGATAGCGGCGCGACGGCAGATCCGACACAGGAACTGGATTTCGCAAGTCCCGACAACTCATTCGCGTCGCTTAGTCAATTCGACGGCATCACGCGACCGTTCACTACCAGTGCTTATTATCTATCCATCTACAACGTGGGTGTACCCGGCGCCGATGCGTATTCGCTGACCAATGTCATCACGCCCCCGGGCACCAGCATCACGATCGACAACAGCACGACGCCCAACGAGGATTTGATCACGCTGGCTCCCGCGTTTCGTTTCGCCTATGGCTCGCCCGGTCATCGCGTGTACTTAGTGTCCGGCCCGGTGACTTACCTGTGCGATACGACTGCGCAAACCATTCGTCGTTACTCGGGCTATAGCATCGACGCCAATCAAAACAATCGCGATTCCAACGGACAATTGCTTGGCGCCGGCGCCACGAGCGCATTGGTCGCGGATCGCGTAACCAATTGTCAATTTGATTACGCCGCGGGAACGGCCGCGCGCGCGGGATTGGTGACCCTGCGTGTCACATTCAACAAAGATGGCGAAAGCGTTTGGCTAGTGCATCAAGTGCATGTGGAGAACGCGCCATGACGCGCGAAGCGCGGCAGCTTGTCAATGGCCACTGGCTACTGGCCAGATCGGAAGAGCAAAGCAGGTCGCTTGTTGGGTCTTCTTCTTGCCGGTGGTCAGTGGCCAGCCGCCAGTTTGCCGGCCGCGAGCGCGGCTTCTCACTCGTCGCTGCGATATTTCTCATTGTGGTGATCGCCGCGCTCGGTGCATTTGCAGTGCGCATTGGCGCAAGTCAGCAGCAAACGGTGAGTCTTGAACTGCTAAGTGCGCGTGCGTTGTCGGCGGCGCAGAGCGGCATCGAATTTGGCGCGTATCAAGCGCTCGATGCGAGTAGCTGTGCGAATACAACCTTGAATCTCGCCGAAGCGGGCTTGAATGGATTTACTGTCGATGTGACTTGCGCGGCGACCGCGCATGCCGAAAGCGGCGGCACGGTGAATGTTTATCGCATCGATGCGACGGCCTATGCCGGTACTTACGGTATGCCCGACTATGTGTCGCGGCATGTATTTGCAACGTTCACGGATGCGCCGTAACGATGAACCGCAATTGGCTATTCAGCGGCTTGATGTTCATCGTTACTGTTGGCGCGGCGAATGCGGCCACCTATTCGAATGCACCAACCACTTATTCTTGGATCGACCCGTCCACTCATACTAATGTCGTATGGTCGGGAGGTGGACAGTGTACTGGCGCGTCGGCGCCGTCCGACGACGATATCTCAAGCTCGCTGGCGCTGGGATTCACATTCACGTATGGAACCGTGGACTACACAACCGTTCGTATCATGTCGAACGGCCGTTTGCAGTTCAACAATACCTATTGCGGTAACGGTACAGCGACGGTGGGCCCGCCACCGACCTATACGATGCCGTATCCGGACGCCAATCTGACTAATACGATGAGAATTTACGGCACGGATTTGGATCCGAGCGCGGGCGGCACCGTGCGTTATTTCAGCGGCGGCACGGCGCCCAATCGATATTTCGTCGCGACCTGGAGCAACGTTCCGGAGTGGAGCCAACCGACCAGTCAATTCAATTTGCAGATCATCGTTTACGAGAATGGCGATTTCGTCTATCAGTTTGGCAACAACGTCAACCCGTCAGGCGGTAAAGCGCAAATCGGTTGGGAACTGTCAACTACGGATTATTCGACGTACGCATTTACGACGGTCGGAACTCTGAACAATACGGCGATTCGTTTTTTTCGTCCCGGTTACATCGCCTATTACGCGATGGACGAAACGTCCTGGAACGGTACTGCCGGAGAAGTAAAAGACAGTTCCGGAAGTAACAACAACGGCGTGCGAATCGGAACGGCGCAAACGACCACGTTCGGCCACAATTGTAATGCCGAAGACGTTCCTGCAAATGCGTCGACTGCGACAATCAGCGCCGTGAATACCGGCCTTGAGGTGGATACGGTTTTCGGCAACGCGGGGGCAATCGATTTTTGGTATCTAGCCAACGCGGCGTGGGGCAGCGGCGGCGATCACATGCTGATCGATGCGTCGAGCGCGGCGAATTCAAATTTGTTTTACCTGATGTTGCGCGGTAACGGCAGACTGCAATTCGTTGTCGAAAACTCAACGGGCGCAGTGACTCGATTTTCCGTCACGCCACAAACTTTTGTCGGCGGAACGTGGGTTCATGTAGCGATCACCTGGGACTTCACTGCACCGAGCTATCAGATCTATATCAATGGTGCATTGAGCGCATCGAGTACCGCCGGCGGTGCGGGCAACATCGCGAATGTGGATACGCTCTACATTGGCGACAATCGCGGCGCGTATATTGGAACAGGCGGCAATACCGGCACGGGTAATTCAGCCGATGGTCGTATCGACGAAGTGCATATGTACAACTATGTGCGCACTACCGGTCAGATCGCCTACGACATGAACTATACGCATGTGTGTCCGGGCATCGATCATTTCACGATCACGCATAGCGGTTACGGTATTAACTGCGTCGCGCAAAACATCACGGTCAATACTCGCAATGCATCGAACAATCCTTATGTGGGATACAGCCAAAATGTCACGCTCGATACGCAATCCGGAAAGGGCACGTGGTCACTGGTTTCGGGCAGTGGCGTGTTTTTAGATGCGACGCCTAACGATGGACTCGCGACGTACACGTGGGTGCCCGCCGAAACCGCCGCAGTGTTCGCACTGTCGTATCCGGAAGGCGCGACGCCGATCGACATCGACGTCTATCAAACCGGATCGCCGCTCATTCGCGACGACAACACCGAAGGCACGATGACGTGGTCGCCGAGCGGATTCACCGTGACTTCATCGCCTTTGAGTAATCCGCCGCCCGGAGTGATTCCCGCATTTGCCTCGCCACAGATTGCAGGAACGAATTTCACCGCTTATCTCACCGCGTATGGCACCACTCCCACCGATACGCAATGCGGCGTGATTGAGGCTTACACCGGCGCAAAGAACTTGAAGTTTTGGTCCACGTATGTGAATCCGAATACCGGCACACGCACGGTCAGTATCAATGGCGGTGCGATCGCGACTGTGGAAGCCTCTTCCGTTGCACAAAGCGTGACGTTCACAGCCGGTCAAGCGAGCGTCACTGCGCTGTACAAAGACGCCGGGTTGATTGCGATCGCGATGAAAGACGACACGACCGGCAATCCGGGATTGCCCACCGGCATTCGCGGCAGCACGGGAAATTTTGTGGTGCGACCGGCGATGTTTGCGGTGTCGAACATCAAACGGACCAGCGATAACTTTGCGAACCCGGCGGCGAGTAATGCAACCGGGCCGGTGTTCATTGCAGCGGGACAATCGTTCACTGCGACAGTCACTGCACAAGATTCCACCGGCGCAGCAACGCCGAATTTCGGCAACGAGACCATTCCAGAATCGGTGAGCTTCACTTCGATATTGGTGTTGCCGGCAGCGGGACAAAATCCCGCGATCGGTGCTCCCGTCGGATTCGGTTCGTTCGTTAACGGGGTGGCAACCGGAACGGATTTTAGTTGGCCTGAAGTCGGCATCATTACACTCACGCCGCATATCAAAGACGGCGATTACTTAGGTATCGGCGATGTCGTCGGCGCCACCACCGGCAATGTGGGACGATTCATTCCCTTCAACTTTGGCGTGTCGCAAAACGTGCCGTCGTTTCAAACCGCTTGCGCGACGGGAAGTTTCACCTACATCGGTCAACCGTTTGTGTACGCCACCGCGCCGGTATTCACCGTCACGGCGGGCACCGTCGGCGGTGCGACAACTCGTAATTACACCGGCGCATTTTTCAAACTCACCAATGGTTCTCTCACCGGACGCACTTACTCTGTATTAGCCGCAGCGCTCGACACCTCCGGTTTGCCATCAACGGCGAGCGATCCGAGCATTACCGATCTCACCAATGGCGTAGCGACACTGACTTACAGCGCCGGCGCCGGGCTGTCGATTTTGCGAACGACGCCCATCGCGCCGTTCAATGCGCAGATTAGCTTAAGTCAAAATATCATCGACACCGATGCCGTAACGGCGAGCAACCCCGTGACGTTCAGTAACATCGCATTCAGCGCGGGTAACGAACAGCGCTATGGTCGCGTCGCATTTCGCAATGCAGTCGGCTCGGAGCTTCTCAATTTGCCGCTGCCGATGCACGCCGAATATTTTCAAAGTGCGGCGGCAGGATTTGTCAAAAGCAGCGCCGATAGCTGCACAACAGGAGTAAGTTTGTCGTTGGGCGCTTATGGCGGTAATCTAAGCGCCGGTGCGACTTGCATTCTCGATACAGGAAGCCCGGGCTTAAGCGGCGCGGGATGTTCTGTGGCGGGGCCGCCGGGGCAACAATTTCGAATGCCGCCGATCGCCGGCGATTTCATCGCGATTTTGCGTGCTCCCGGCGCGGGGAATGACGGAACTGTGACGGCAACGGCAGTTGTGCCTGCGTGGTTACGCTTTGATTGGAATGCGACAAACCCTGGGTTGGAGAACCCGAGCGGCGTCGCGGTATTCGGCATTTATCAAGGTGAGTCGAAGCGAATTTTCCAGACTGAGAAGTAGTCAGATAGAAGGTACGAGCGACAGACCGGCGGGGGCTGTGAAGATGGAGCGAGTGAACTACAAAATATTTATTTCGGTCGTTGCGGCGGTGTGGCTAGCGTGCGCACCGATCGCGCGCGCTGCCGATGAAGACCCGACAAAAAGTTTGACGTTGATATTAGAAGGCGCTTGCGACCCGAAAAACAGTCGCTTGTTCGTAGAAAGTAAGAATACCACCAGAACGATTGTCG
>JAYTQU010000099.1:0-7554 GCA_043746555.1 Pseudomonadota bacterium
GGGCAAAGATATTGTCTCGACCCTGCGGGATGCTTCGCTGTTTTTCTTGGCGATCCTGTTGCTTGCGTTCCCGAAGCAATTTAACACGGTGCTAGTGAACGCGGGATTCGAAGAAGGTAGCGTCGTCGGTTGCAAATAAAAATCGAATCTAGGTAAGCGCTGAACAAGTCCGAAGTTCGCCGCCCTCTCAGGATGGCATCGCACGCAAGATGCCCCGAAGGAAATCCCGCGGGACAAGGGTTTGCGGAGCTGACAACCTCATCGTTGGTACGTAATCAGCGGATAGCTAGCCAATTCCAATGACGCGCTAGAAAAGGCCAATGCAACGATTGCGCAACTGCAAAAGAAAAACGACGAACTTCTGGTCGCATTGACTGACGCCAATAGCAAGTCCGGCGATGCGCAGATGACTGCGCGCGTCGATAAATTGACAACGGAGACGCACGCATTAAACTCAGCCACCGATACCGTACAACTCGCGGTGGCTCAAACCATTCGTCAAACGCGCCACTGGTCGAGACAGCGCTGTCGGCATCTAGCCAAGACGCGGCTTTCAAATCGTCGGACTATCTCGTAGGTATACAAACCTTGGGATTTCCGGACAGCGTACGCGTCGCCTTAATCAAAAGCTCACTGCCGCTGGTTATCGACTGCACAGTTTGTCGGCAAGCTATGCAGCCACCGAGCGTCCATCGTGGTTTGCGTACGATTCCACCGTGCTCTATTACGCAGCCTCGTCTCGCCCGGCCGCTCAGCAGCTCGCGAATTTTTTACGGGCAGCTACGGGGCAACAGTTCGTTGTGCAGCGCGGATCGGGCGTGGGCGTCGATCCGGATCAACGATCGATTACATTGTTCGTGCACTATTTGAAAAAGTAGCTTGGTTGGCCAAGCGCGTAGAGCAAATGCGTGCCCGTTAACGACGCACTAACTTTGTCGAACGGTGATATCAGCGATCGGATGCGCGCCGGCCAGTCTCAATAGTAAGTCTGCAAGGCTTTCGCATCGTAATCGCGTAGTTCGTCGAAGCGGCCGGCGTTTACTTTCACTACCCACTCTGGGTCTTGCAGCAACGCGCGGCCGACGGCGATGAGATCGAACTCGCCGCGATCCAATCGCTCGATGACTTCATCGAGTTTGCCTGCGGCAGACCCTTCGCCGCGAAACGCGCCGGTGAATTCCGAACTCAAGCCCACAGAACCGACACTGATCGTCGGCAAGCCGGAAAGTTTTTTCACCCATCCGGCTAAATTCAAACCCTTCGGGCCATCGACTTCGGGAAATTCCGGCTCGACGATGCGACGCTGCGAACAGTGAATGGCGTCGACGCCCGCGTTGGCCAATACGCTCACCCAGCGATCTAGCTCCTGCGGATTCACTGCGACCTTCGCGTTGTAGTCCACCGACTTCCACTGCGAGATGCGAATGACGATCGGCAAATCGCCAACGGCAACGCGACAGCGACGAATTGTTTCGGCCGCAAACTCGGCGCGTTTCTCGATCGAGCCACCAAACCGATCGGTGCGTTGATTGGTGCGCTCCCAAAAAAACTCGTCAATCAAATAAGCATGCGCGCCATGCAATTCTATGCAATCGAATCCAAGTTGCTTCGCATCGCGCGCGGCGTCGGCATAAGCTTGCGCCATATCGAGCACTTCGGCCTCGCTCGGTTCGTCGGCGACTTTTTTTCCCATTAGCGTAATGCCAGACGGACCATCCGACGGCGCATCGGGAAAGTGGCCGGTGCCCGGCTTACGGTTCATGCCTTGATGCCAAATTTGCGGTCCCATCTTGCCGCCGGCCGCATGCACATCATCGATGATACGTTTCCACCCCGCGAGCGATTGTTCGCCCCAAAAAAGCGGTATGTTTGCATCGCCGGATGCGCCCTTGCGACGCGTCAGCGTGCCTTCGGAAAGGATCAACCCGACGTCGGCAGCGGCCCGCCGCGTGTAATACGCGACGTTATCGTCGGTCGGAATTCCACCAGGTGAATGCGAGCGCGTCATCGGCGCCATCACGATGCGATTGCTGAGTTCTAGTCCACGAATGCGAAACGGTTTGAAGAGCGGTGTGACGTTGGCCATGAGACTTCTTTTCTGTTGGAGAGGGGGAATGCGTAAAACGTAAGCTAATTTATTTGCGCGCCTGCGACTCGGAGTTTTTATCATTTAGCCCGACAATTTGATTATAAGGAATCGCCGTACCGAAGGGCGATTGATCCTCAGTAAGCGTTCGCGGTTTCACCCGTTTCCGTCGCGAAACGACGCATAAACGAGATTCTCGCGTACACAGTGAATGCGTCACAATTTTTGTCGAAGACCGAGTGTCAAGTTCCCCAAGCCACCGCCGATATTTGAACAGCGAACTCCCGTTCAGGGAGAGGATGCGAGCCGCCTTACTATACGACGATTTCGATACTACCTAATCTGAGATGCGCGCTCTGAAAACAAATCGATCCATCGAATTTGGTTTGACGGTCGCACCCCTTTGCGGTGTGTTGTGGATCTCATTGGCCAACGCGCAAGTCGAATCTCGATCTTGGATTACCTTGACGGGCGTTGCCGCCATCGTTCTGAACTTAGTTGCCACCTGGTTCATCAAGAATCGCGCTAACGGGACATACCGACAACCGATCGCGGCAGCAAAGCAAATTGTCGCCGGCGATTTGACCGCAAAGTTCGATACCGAATCGGCAGGGGAACTGCGCGATCTTATGGAAGCGATGAATGTACTCAACGAGCGCCTGTTTACCTTGATTAGCGACGTGCGCGCACGATCCACCACGGTAGTCGGCACGTCGTCGCAAGTGAGTCGCGATAACGAAACGCTGCGCGTTCGCACGCAGATGCAGATTGACTCATTGCAGAAAACGACCGCGGCGATGGCGCAACTCAACGACATCGTCCAACACAATGCCGAGCAAGCGAAACAAGCCGATCAGTTGGTAACTTCGGCGTCGGATTACGCCGTGAATGGCGGCAGCGCCATGGGTCAAGTGGTCACCACGATGGGTTCGATTCGCGAGAGCTCGCGAAAGATCGTCGATATCATTGCTCTGATCGACAGCATCGCTTTTCAAACCAATATCCTTGCGCTGAACGCGGCAGTCGAAGCGGCGCGTGCCGGCGAACACGGCCGTGGGTTCGCCGTCGTCGCAAACGAAGTGGGGACACTGGCAAAACGCTCCGCCACGGCAGCGAAGGAAATCAAATCGCTGATCAACGAATCCGTCAACACGATTGCTACGGGCAGTAAGCAAGTCGATAAAGCGGGCGCGACCATGTCGGCCATCGTTGCATCGGTGAAATCACTCACCGGCATTATTCAAGGCATCAGCAATTCCAGCGGCGAGCAACTGAGCGGGATCGAGTCGGTGAACACAACCATCGGCGAAGTGACGCGTTTGAACAAGAGCAACGCGCGCATGTTCGCGGATATTATCAAAGCGTCGGCCACTCTAAACGAACAGGCGGTCACGCTGCTGCGATCGATTGCCGGCTTCGATCTTGGCATTCGCGAGCATGGAACGCCGGAAGAAGCGCAGACAATGGTGCAACGTGCCGTTGAGTTTCTAAAGTCTCATGGCAAAGAACAATTGCTGGCGGAAGTGAACAAACTCGACAAAGGTCAATTCATCGAACGAGATCTTTATATCATTGTCTGCGACATCCCCAGCTACAAGTTCATCGCACACGGCGTTAACCCACGCATCTTGAACTACGACTCGCGACTTAGTAAGGATCCCAATGGTCGCGCCTACATGACCGAAATGCTCGATCTCGCGAAACGCGATGGCGAGGGGTGGATCGACTACGCGAATAATCACCCGATCACGAATGAAATGATGACCAAGTCATCTTTCGTTCAACGCGTTGGCGACATCGCCATCGCGTGCGGGTGTTACAAGATGTAGCAACTAACCGAGAGGCGCTGTGACGCTCGCTTAATTTCGGAAATCATCCGTTGCCCCTTCAGTAATTCCTAAAGGCGTTCCTAAACGCATCGCCAAAAAACGCTTGCGGGTCGGAAGCAGTCATATCTGCTACTTTTTCGCGTGCTCTGATGGCCGTCTTCGTCTCATTGAACGCATCGACCAACGATGTCGATTTCG
This sequence comes from Pseudomonadota bacterium, assembly GCA_043746555.1. GTDB lineage: Bacteria > Pseudomonadota > Gammaproteobacteria > Steroidobacterales > Steroidobacteraceae > CAZQYC01. The sequence continues at coordinate 4,114 of JAYTQU010000099.1, forward strand.
GTAACGCATCTCGGTAGAACGCTTCGCCGAAATAGGTGAGATCGCGATCGTCGGAACAACCGAAGGAGGTTTTGTCCGCTGCCGCGGCGGTAATAATTACCGTATTCGGATTGCTCAGCGGTTTGATGAACGCGCCCGCATGACACGCCGACACCACGATAACGCGCCACTTAATCCCGGAATCGTCCAAGGCCGATGCCAGCTCATTGCCGGTAAGCTCATTGAGCGGCAGCGCGGAATTCGAAACCAAGAGCGCAGGCTCATCGGAGCCGTGCGATGACAGACCGAGAAACAAGATATCGTGTTCCACATCCATTTTTTCGGCGAGACGCCGCAGCGCATAGTGTAGACCCGTGACGGACGCCAGCGGGTGAGACTCGAGGTCGCGTCGATCGTTGATGAGTAATAGCGATCGGTTTCCGGTGTGGTAGCGATTGCCGACGACCTTCGCCGCTAATTCGATTTCTTCGGCGAATACTCGCTGTTCGCCGACTCCGGCAAAGCCGACAAAAAACGTGGCGGGTTTTGCGTTGGCTGGGCGTTCGGTCGTTGCACCAATCGTTGCGCCAATTTTTTCAATCGCTTCGTCGATCTTCTCGCGTTGATCGAACAGCAACAATTCGGCCTGCTCGCGAGTCGCTTGCAACGAATCTGCCGAATCGCTTTCATCAGGTTCGTACCAAACCGACGCGTCGAGATTAAGCGAGCTCGTCAACACCCAAGCGACGACAACCACAATCGTCCCCAGCGCGGCCGCGCGAGTTTGACGAGTACCGGTCAAAGCGCCAAGCGCGCGTACGAAGTAGGTAAGCCCATATAGAAGAAGCGCCACGGAAACAAAATAGCTCCACTGCGGCGCGACATATGCAGACGCAATTGCGCCGACGACGACTACCACACAGACCAATCCCAAAACCACAACTAACACACGACGAAACGCCAGCGGCGGACTCGACCTTCTGGCGAGGAACCAGGCAAGCATCAGAATGCCTAAGCCAATGAGCGCCAAGGTCGGAACGTTGTCGAAGTAGAACTCTGCATTCGATCCGGCGGCTATGCGATCAACCGCGATCCAAATTCCGAGCGCGACAACGATAAGCGCCGCGATCGATCCATCGCTACCGGATATCGCATCCGCGTTCGCTTTTCTTAAAGCACAGAGACGCAGCAATGCACCCAACAGATTTCCAGTCGGCGCGCGATTGTTTGGCAGATACTTCGTCGAGCTGACGCTCGAAGCCTCCACTGTCGATTCGTTAGCCGCTACGACTTCGTTCTTCAATGGCGAAGTCATCCAGAACCTAATTCGAACGATTGCTCCATAAACTATTTCTCGTCCTTAAACGCGCCGCGCAGTTTATGCGATGATTGGAATCCGCCGTGCGAGTGCGAACAATTTTTTGTGAGCGAATTATCGTGACTCGCGTGAGGTCGATGCACGTCCACGATTCTTAAGCGGCGGATCATCGACGAATCGCCGCAACGATGCTTATGCGCTTTGGCGACGGCAACGATGTTGCAATGGAATCGAAGTATCTGGACTTCGCCAACGCCGGCGTTAAGAACTCCACACCGTCAAATCCCGCTTCCAGAAGTTTGCGTTCCAACTCTGCGGGATCGAAAAAGCTGATGAAGGGCTCACCCGCGTCGGCAACCCGTTGCGCCAAGCGAGCGGCCACGACAATTGACGCACCTCTATTCGCTGCGGGCGGTTGAGAGAAGGTCATCACCAGCTCGCTTCCCTTTGGAAAACTCGCCACGTCTTGAATGGTTTTATCGATGGCCGATTCGGTGAGATACATGCTGACACCTAGCCAGGAAAAGAATGTGGGTCGATCGGTCAATACCTTGTGACGCGTAAGGCCGTCAAGCAAGGATTCCGATTCGAAATCGATATCGGCAAATCTTAGGTTACCGGGCAGACCAAGACCTGCGGCAGCGATGCGTTGTCGCTTAACTAATTGCGTGGCAGGGTGATCTACCTCCACGATAGTTAACTGCTTCGCCCAATCGGGTTGCCGTAGCGCAAACGTATCGAATCCCGCGCCGATCAATACATATTGAGTCACACCGCGCTTAACCGCCGCGGAAAGTCGATCTTCGGCATACCGCGAACGTAATACCACGTGACAACGCAGAGCGCGATCTTCCGGAGTGTCGAAGCGCTCTGTTTTGAAGCGCTCAGCCTTGAAGCTCTGAGTGCTTTCGTTGATGGGACTCTCAGCACCGTAGTCCAGCAGTTTAATAGCAATCGGATCTTTGAGAATTAACTCGGCACCATCGAGTATTTGGTGAGCGGCGCGCAAATAGGCGGTCGCCAAAGCAGTACGACTTACTTCTTGTTCGCGCATTATCTATTGGCCGCGGCTAACGTTGAAAGGACTGGCATCAAATCAAGATGCTTGGACGTTCATCATACTTTGAATCGTCAATTGCGTCGTTACCGGCGTATAAATTCGAATGTCTTATCGACATTGTGCATTGGATTGCGATCGGGGCCGCTGCGACGCTTCAATAATGCTGAGCGCATCGTGCGAATCGCTCTTGTGTACCCGCCGAAACGCTTTGGCATGTTGTGGCGGTGCCAGTAATGCGATGCTGCACACGCTTCCAGTGCGACCGTTGTCGGTTCGAGTTGCTGCATCGCCTCGGCAAACTTCTTGGCCGTGTACTTGCGGTTGTAGAGCTCCTTGCCGTACTCATCGAGCGCACAGACTTGATAGCAGCTCTTTGCCAAATCGATGCCGACGAGTTTTATCTTGTTCATGATGGGTAACTACGCAACATCCATTTTGACGCACACCACGTCAAAAGTGAGAGAGGCGTCCATCTCAACACTTAGTTAATGCCCGTCACGGGCTGCTACGCGGGGGTGACGAACCTTAACCGAGTGCCATTGGGCCATGAGACTCTTCGGTGCCGGTAAAAAACATGAGCGGCCGGTTCACCTAGAATGTGAAAGCGTTTATACCGGCAAGGAAAATCCCCACTACAAAAAAAATGCCCCGCCGAAGCGGGGCTCTTTTTATATGCGGAGTCGTTGACTACTTATTGATTGAGCTTGCGGCGACGCGCGACGGCTACGCCGGCGAGACCAAGGCCGAGAAGTGCAAGCGTGCCGGGTTCAGGAACGCTAACAGGGCGGCCGCCGATATTCAGCGTAATAGTGTCCGACGGAAGACCAAACGTATATGTTCCAGCAATCAACGTCAGGCCCGCAATGCTTTGGCCATCGAATTCCATGTGAGAGGAAATGGCGTTGCCGGATGCGTAACCGGATTCAACACCGACCAACGGAGCTCCCCCATCAAATCCCCAAATACTGAATCCATTACCGGAGTTCGAATCGGGTGGGGAAAAATAAGTGCCGCTCGTACCGAATGGCAGGCCAACGCTAGTCAGCCGATACCAATCAAGGCCCGGCGTGGTTCCGGCAGCAAT
>JAYTQU010000100.1:0-9571 GCA_043746555.1 Pseudomonadota bacterium
TGTCCTTACCGCGCACGTCCTTCAACATTTCGCGAAGTTGCTCCGGATCGTGGATCGCCTCGGCAGCAAGTTGCCGCACTTTGGTTGAAGCGCCGTCAACGGCTAACTTGCCGAGCAGGTTGTCGTCCTTAATGGACTCAACGGTCTGTTGAACGAGCGCAGGATCGCTGCAGGACACAACCACCGATAACAATGTTTCGATATCTACGGCACGGCCAAATAAATTGATGTCTAGTGTGCCGGAATCTATTAGCTGGGCTAGTCGTTGTTGGGCGGCACGCTGCACGGCGATCTCCTGAACGTCGCCGACTTTGGTGACAGTAGCAAGCTTAAATAGGGGTTTGCCGGCATCCAGCACCGCGATCGCGGCGACGGAGTCCGCCGATTGCGCTTCCGAATCGGCAGTTGTCTCGGAAACATTATTCGTCGCAGGAGGCGCTTGATTGAACAAGCGCGTAAGCACAGTCATGTTTTAATCCCAGTTAAACTAAATCGACCGGATAAGCCATTTCGATTGGAACGGTGCATCGGTCGGCGCGGTAGTTTAACTTGTCTCGCCCTTTCTATGCCGATCTGATTTATATGCCGATATCAATTCGCCCCGCCGTTCGCCCCGCCATTCGTTAGGTCATTCGCTAAGCCGCTTCCGACGAATAGGCGCGGTCTCGCCCCGCTCGTTTCGCCGCGAACATGCGGCTGTCGGCGCGTTCGATCAGCACCACGGGCTTCATACCGTCGGTGCGAAACTCCGCGATGCCGGCGCTGCAAGTCACGGTAATTGTTTTCGTGTCGGCTACGCGCAGCGGTTCCGCGGCGACTTGTGCGCGCAACAGCTCGATGCGGGCGGCGGCTGCGTTGCGATCTGTCTCGCGGAATAGCACAGCGAATTCCTCACCGCCGTAACGCGCGATGATATCGGTCTCGCGCATTCCTTTTGCCAAGCGCGCGGCGATGCCGATCAATACTCGATCGCCGGTAGCATGCCCCAGCGTATCGTTGATGCGTTTGAAGTGATCGAGATCGAGCAAAGCGACGGTGAGCGCATGATGATTGCGCTCGGCCAACTCGATCTCTTGCGCGAACAGTACATCGAAGTGACCGCGATTGTATAAACCCGTCAACCGATCGCGCGATGCTAACTCAAGCAAGCGCTGCGCGCGTCGCACATACACGTAAGCAAGCAGTACAGCGGCCGACAATAAAATGAGTCGCGTCGCTTGATCCGCGACGCTATGAATACCGACTCCCACGGTAAGCGCAGGGTCTCCCAAGTCGTAACGCCACGCCAAAGTGCCCCATAACGCCGCGTATTCCGCGACCGCAAGCATCCCGACTGTGGCGCAAATGCGAGCGTCGTATCGAAGCGCTGTCGCGGCGATGGCCAGAAAGTAGATTTCAAAAGTAACATTGGAATTGAGTGCCGCCAATGGACCGGTCACAATCGCAAAGCTCGTCAGCGCGGCAGTGACGATCGACACATCGAGTGTGCTCGATACAAACCCTATCCAGCGTCGCCATTGCCCAAACATGAGTCGCATCCATATCGCCACGGCTGCGACAGCGCCGGCCAATGTGGCGGCGAACCCCCAAATGTAGACCGGCACATTGGGATAGTGAATGACTTTCCAAGTGGGCGTAATCAGCAACAATGCCAGGATGACCAAACGCACACGCGCAACCAACCACTCGCCATCAACGCCGGCGGCAGCAAGAGCGGGATCGGGACGATGCCAGGATATTTTCATATGCGCGTCATTGAGAGCGACAATCGAGAGCGACAATCGCGCCAACAATTTCTTTGGTACAGGACGGAATTCTGTGTCGGCGCGCGACGAATGGCAAGCGAGGAATCGCTGTGTCAATATGTCAACACACCTGCCGCGATTCGGCGCATCGTTTGGCACGTCGACGGTTGCGAAGCACAACGGCAATTCATGCACCGAAACGATCTGAGCCGATAGAGTTTTATGCCGCACCAGAATACGTTGATCACCCGAGCATCGCGACTGGCATTCTTGTGGATGCTGTCTTCCCTTCTCGTCTTTGCTGTCCCTGCGGAGTCCGCCGTGAACAAACCCATTGCACCGACTCTGCGCACCATCGAATCTAACGGTATTCATTTGCGGATAGCGGAGATGGGTACGGGACCCTTGGTGATTTTAGTGCATGGCTGGCCGGAGTCGTGGTATTCGTGGCGACATCAACTACCGGCGCTTGCGGCGGCAGGTTTTCACGCCGTTGCGCCGGATATGCGTGGCTACGGCGAATCCGACAAACCGCAAGCCGTTGAGGACTACGACATTCATCATGTGACGGCGGACATCGTCGGCATTGTCGATGCCCTAGGCAAAGAAACGGGTGAAAAAACGGCAATCCTCGTCGGTCACGATTGGGGTGCGATTGTGGCGTGGCAGTGCATGCTGTTGCATCCGCAGCGTTTTACAGCGCTCATCGCGATGAGCGTGCCGTACACCGGTCACGGTCAACAATCGATCGTGCAAGGATTGCAAAAAGCGCTGCGCGATAATTTCTATTACATACTTTATTTCCAAGAGCCGGGTGTTGCGGAAAAGGAGTTCGATGCCGATCCGCGCGGTATTTTGAGTCGTCTGTATCTCTCTCCCGATTCGCCGCGCGCAGCGCCGACGATTACCGATCCGAAACGCGCGGCTGGCGGTTGGATTCCAAGGTTAGGTGCGCCAAAAGGATTACCTAACTGGCTGACGCAAGCCGACCTCGACTACTACGTGAAGGAATTCACGGCAGCCGGTTTTCGCGGCGGTATTAACTACTACCGAAACTTCGATCGCAATTGGGAAACCACACCGCAGTTGGCAGACGCGAAAGTGACGGCGCCCGTGTTATTCATCGCGGGTGAAAAAGATGTCGTGCTACGCGGTGCTACTGCCGAAGCACTAAAGTCATCGATGAAAAATACAGTGCCTAATTTACGGGACGTCAAATTGTTTCCCGGCGCGGGTCACTGGATTCAACAGGAACGCGCCGATGATGTGAACGCGGCCATGATCGAGTTCTTGCACAGCGCTACCAACTCTGCGGCTCAATGACAGCGGTAAATCGCTCGGCAAAAAGCCGCAGCGTGTCCTAATCTCTAATCTCGAAATATTGAATCTCGGATCTTGAATCCCGAACGGGCATGGCCGAGTTCGAGCGCTACATCGTTGCAATCTTAAACATTTCTTTGGACGCAACTCGTTGACTATTGCACCAGTACCACGTATTCATGGCCATCTCATATTTCGCGGCAGCACCGCGAATATGAAATGAAGCACGGCAAAACTAACGCATAGGTCCAGAACCACTCCGCGGCCTTTGCTCGAATCATTTAGGGGAATCTCATGAACTCGTTCTACAAACTAATCGGATCGGCACTGGCAATCACTGCTTTAGCGCTGCCCGCCGCATTCGCCGATTCGTCGGCAGACTCAGCGAAAGTAAAAATCGACGCCGGTACGCTGGTCGGCACATCGCAAGACGGCGTCAAAGTATTCAAAGGCGTGCCGTTTGCGGTTCCACCCGTTGGCGATTTGCGTTGGACCGCGCCGCACCGACCCGCTTCGTGGAAAGGCGATCGCGATGCAACCCGGTTTTCGCGGCCCTGTTCGCAACCGATGAACGCCGACGGCACGCCCAATGGCGGCGGCGCATCCGGTCCCTACAGCGAAGACTGTCTCTATTTAAATGTCTGGGCACCGGCCAACGCAAAGAACGCACCCGTGATGGTGTGGCTTTTTGGCGGCGGCGCATTCTTGGGCGCGGGTCATCTTGGCAGTTTCAACGGTACATCGTTCGCGCGCGACGGCGTCATCATCGTCACCATCAACTACCGTCTGGGATCGTTCGGTTATTTTCCGCATCCGGCATTGACCAAGGTTGCGAAACCCAACGCGCCGCTCGCAAATTACGCACTGCTCGATGCAATTGAGGCGCTGCATTGGGTGAAGCGTAATATCGCTGCGTTCGGTGGCGACAAAAACAACGTCACGCTGTTCGGTCAATCGGCGGGCGGCGCAATGACGGTAAATCTTTTGACAGCGCCTCAAGCGACCAAGGGACTATTTCAAAAAGCCATCATCGAGTCGGGCGCGATTTTGCGTTCCGCCGGTTCGTTGTCCGATGGCGAAAGCAAAACGGTAAAGGCGCTGACGACGATCGGTGTTCCCGACAACGCAACGCCGGCGCAGTTGCGTGCGATTCCTGCCAAGACATTGGTTGAATCCGAAGCAACGCGACGCGGGTTCCCCGGCTACCTTGACCGTCGTTTAATGCGCATAGCGGCGGCAGACGCCTTCAATAACGGCACAGCTCTCGATGTACCGGTGATCATTGGCTCCAACAACGGCGAAGGCGGCGCGGAAGCTGCTCAGACGATTGCAGCTGGCGAATCGTCGGGTGCGGCGTCATTCCTCTATCAATTCCAATATGTCCCGGCTTGGCGCCACCAAGAACAACCGAAGGGCGCGATTCACTCCGCCGAACTACCGTATGTCTTCGATAGTTGGAAAACTTCCGGACTCGCCACGCCGAAGTTCGACGACGCGGATAAGCAAATGGCCAAACAGATGCACTCATGTTGGGTAGCGTTTGCGAAGTCGCCGGTCACGATGAAGTCTCTCCGTTGCGCCGATGGTCTGACTTGGCCGGCCTATACAAAAGAGAACGATGCGGTTGCCGTATTCAATACAAAATCGACCATTAAGAAGGCGTCGACGTTACCGAGGTTTGTGGTCACGCCAAAATAACGGGCCAAAATAACGTGACGGAAATCGGTTGCTCCTTCCTAGGATTTCTATCGGAAGGAGCAACCGGATCGCATTGGTATTTTCAATTCTCGGATCTCACTGCGCGATTCGCTGTACGCACTCGCCACTCGCCATCTGTCACGCGTGATGTATGGGCACGAACGCCATGAAGCGACGCGCGTTGTCGACGAATATCTTGTGCAGCATTTCCGGTTTCATCCCCGCTTGCACCAGCATCGGTCCGAATACCGTTACGGCTTGCGCGAGACCGGGGCCGCCATTCTTTTTAAGCCGGCGGCCGTTGGAGAAATCCGAGGAAATGAGCAGGTTATCGATGTACCCGGCATCGATCATCGCAAGGATCGTGGTGACTTTTTGCGCATCAGGCACGATGGGAATCGTGACACGATCGAAGCCAACGAATACACCGCGCTTCGCCAATTGAATGGCGACTTCTGCTTTGGGATCGTCCAAGCAACACACATGCCCGATCACGATGTGCGCGGGATTGGCGCCGGCCGCTTCGAGTGCATCGAGCTGTTTTATAGCTGCATCGCGCGGCACCGGCGGATTAGACTGTCGCATGCCGGTATAGGCATTGTGCGTAAAGATCGGCAGATTTGTTTTCACTTGCGCTTTGCCGACCGCGGTGAACACTTTTTGCTCGTGTTCGGTAAGCTCGCCGCCTTGTTGGCCAATCTCGCCAAGCGCGCCGAGGTGTTGCTCGGTGGCTTCGCGAACCAGATCGTCGGCAATTTCATCCGCCGACTTCGTGGCAATCTCCGGCGGATAGTTGCGTTCCATGTAATAACCGCCGCTGCCGACAATGTGCACGCCGGATTCTTTTGCAATGCGTCGTAATGCGTCGATATTGCGATCCATATCGGGATGACCGCCGTCGACAATGCAACTCACTCCTTCTTTACCGGCAGCACGAGTTTCTTCCACCATCAAATCGACGTCGTCGGAATAATTCGGCGGCACCGCAACGCCTTGCTTCTCGGCCATCGCGCGTGTGAGCGGATAGCGCAGCGACAAATGTTCGTGAAATAAAATGTATCCGTCGCCGAGTTCTCGTGGCGTTAGGTCCTTAAGAAGCGTGCGGATGATCGGCGCATTTTTCACAGCGGCGAATTTCTTATCCTTACCGAATGCCGGAACGCCGATAACGGAGGCCGCAGTAACGATCGCGCCGGCACCCAATAGACTCAGCGCTTCGCGGCGATTTAGTTGCCGTTGCAATGCTCGATAATAGCGATCGTATGACTGCGACATTGCTCTGCTCCCAATAAATAGACGGTTGAGACGCGTTACTTCAATTGCTTTCGATCGGATGCTACACCGAACGCCAGCAGCGCATTGCCCGGACGACCGCCGAAAGCGCCATAGCCCGACGAAACGTACACCATTCCTGCGGCGATGGTTGGTCCCGGCCCAAGTATCGACGCGCCCTTAGCAGGAATGCCGTTAACCGTCGTGTAGTCGCCAGCGGTGCTGACTTCCCACAATACTGCGCCGTCTTTAGTTGAGTACGCGCGCAGCATTCCATCGTTGGCACCGGAAAACACCACGCCGGGAATGACTGTGACTGCGGACGCCTGCGCCGAATTGCAACCGCGCCCAGCGGCGCATTTTGGCGTCGCGGGCGGCACATACCATGCGCGTTCGCCGGTGAGAAGATCAACGGCGTGCAAACCGCCCGGTGTGGGGGAAGACATATCCGACACCGGAAAATAAGCGTGCGATGCGTCCACCGCGGAACCCCATTCCATACCGCCGATCGGTCCGCCTTGCCCCGCGCGATACTGCCACAACACTTCGCCGTGCTTATCGGGATCGAGCGCCCAACCGATTCCGGATTTCTGCCCAACGATAATCGCTTCCTTGCCGTTGGATAACTTCGCGAGGATCGGCGGATTGCCGATGTCGTAGTCGGGGCCGCGTTTGTTCACGCACTTGTCATCACTATTTCTTCCGTTGCCAGCGCCGTCTTCAGACCAGCAATTGCCGATGTACACATCCTTTTCGTGGAGCTGTTTGATCCAGGCAATTTTTCCGTCCGCAATGTTGATCGCAATCACCGCGTCGCTTGCTGTCGTGACCGGACCGGTATAGCCATTCCCCGTTGAGACGTAGACCAAGCCGCGCGCGACATCGACGGTTGGCGAAGACCAGATCGCCGCGCCGGAAGGTCCGAATTGCGCACTGCCGTTCGGTTTTGTGGCTCGTTGCTTGGGCTCTTGTTGAATCACATACGTGCGCCACACCACTTTGCCGGTGTTCACGTCGATCGAACTCACACTGCCGCGGAACGTGCAACACGCATACGTTGGATTTCCCATTTGCGACTCCTCGTACGACGAGGTCGGCACATAGAGTCGATCGCCTTGCAGAGTCGGCGAGCCGGTGATGCGCACGAGCACATGATCTTCGACTTTCACTTTCCACAACTCGCGTCCTGTTTGTGCATCGAGCGCGTATGCATTGCCGCCGGTATCGCCAAAGTACACGGCTGCGCGAGCGCCTAACTTCGCGGAATGACCGACAGTGATCGCCGTGCGCACGCCGCCCTCGGCGCTGAAGTGCCAGTAACTGCAACCGGTCTTCGCGTCGAGCGAATACACCGTGCCGTTCTGACTCCCAACAAATACGCGGCCGCCCGCAACCGTCGGTGTTGACCATGCGGAAGTCGCATCGGGAAATCCAAATGCCCATTGCAGCTTGAGACTCGGAACTTGCTCGGCAGTAAGGCCGGCATCTTGCGTCGATTGATATCGGTCGTTGCGAATGTTTGCGCCCCAACTGCTCCATGTCGCCGAGGCGGAAGACAATTTAAATTCCGATTTCTGCGTACATCGTCCGCTCGCGGTGCCGGTCGGATCGCCGCCAAAGGGTTTGCCGGATAAATACTCGGCAATCCGATGGCGTTGCAAACCACTCAATCGCGAACCCTGCACACGCATCCCGCCATTGGTCAATGCTTCGAGAATCGAAGCCGGCGAACGCTGGCGCAAAACATCGGGTGTCGGTGCGCGCATTGCCGGCGTGCCATTGTGACAACCGGCGCACATCGACTTGAATAGCGCTTCGCCGTCGGCGTTCGGCGCGCTCGCTTGCGCTAGCGCAATAACCGGAACGCACAATGCGATCAACATCGAGGTGCAATAATTCAACCTGGACTTCAACCTGGACTGCAGCCTGGTTCCGAGTGCGTCACTGCTTGATGCGTCTACAAACAAATTTCTATCTGCGGTCATTGGCTCCACACCATCTTGCACATCGTTAACTCGAGAAACCGTCCAAAATCTTTCCGATCCAAACTTTTTCCGACCAAGTCTTTTGCTTACGGTGCGGATTGATCCCGTCGGTTAGGTAATGATCGGCTTCGAATCTATTGTTACTCGGCAACGCAGCCGAGATATCCGCCAATCGTCAGCTCTTAACGCGATCAAGCGCCGTCCGTCGCCCCCGGCTCGCAGATTGACGTGTCGATTAAAGCGGTCTTCCGGAAAAGTTATTTGACTCAGAAGCAGCCGCGCATGCAAGACAATTTATGTCATCGCCGCCAATGTAAAGAATCGGAATACGTCGTCGAGCATTCGATCAATTGCATCGCATCAACAACGACTGCGGTTGCATCTGGTGAATTGGATTATTAGGGCGCTCGTGCAACGGGCCGTTGATATAGTTCAATCGTATAACCATCGGGGTCTTTCACGAAATTGGTACCGTCGACGATTGGGCGTGCCGTGGTGTAACCCGCAGCGACCACGCGTTCCGCCAATTTGCGACCGCTCGGGACCACGATCGTGATGCTACCGAATTCCGTCGCACCGGCTTTGACGCCGCCTTTGCGAAGTACGATCAGCGTGTCTTCTCGAATGTTCCCCGTCATTCCGAGCAGATACTCGACGGGTTCGCCTTGTGCGGGAACCCGAGCGTCCACTTTCAGTCCGAGTACTTCGGTATAGAACTTCTTTGAGCGCTCGAGATCGCTGACGCGAATGCCAAGACCCGATACTCGAATGGGTTTGATGTCGTCCGACAGCGGATCGGCCGATTTGGCTGGTGACACGGCGGCAATGATTCCGGCGCCGAGCACGGCGACCCACATCAATTGATGTCTTTGGCGATTGTTCAAAGCGCTGAACCCTGTTCCGTTACTTGTTCCCGGCGTCGAGTGAGCCAGGAGATGGCGGCAGAATCACGGCGTTCGGTCCTGCTTGCACTTTCGCACTTCGATCGGGAACGATGCCGTCGACTACCAGCGAAAAAAGTCCCGTGATGCGTTCGTTGTCGGGTGTCGCAATCGATTTATACGACTCCACCGAGGCGACCACATTGGTTGCATTCGGCGTCGTCACATAAGCGGGAATCGCATCGACACGCAACGCATAGGAGATGTGCGTCTTCTCACCTTTGGGTCCTGTTGGACTGAAGTCGGCGTTGCGTTTCAGCGCGTAATAAACATCGGGCAGCCGCACCCAAGTCAACGCCTCGATGACCGGACCGCGCGCCTTCACCCAACCCTCGTAAATCGGCAACCAAGGACGATACCCGCCGACGTAACCTTTGAGTGAACCGTCAGGCTGCATCGTCAAATCGACGCGTGAGCGCAGCAATTCCAAATCTCGATCGTATGCGGGATTGCGCAACACGATGTCGGCAGGCGCGGTGGAAATAACTCTTCCCTTCACCGTACGCGCGGAAAGAATACCTTCGTACTTGGCATTTGGTTTGATTCGGAACGTATAGTCTCGAGCAATGTTGCCATTGCCGTCCTTCACCATCTTGTCGCCGCTCAGATA
>JAYTQU010000101.1:0-5054 GCA_043746555.1 Pseudomonadota bacterium
GGTTGGAAAAACGCAGCGTACACGGCCGTACGTGAGTATTTTCCAACCGGTTGCAACGCCGCCATGCGCGCTTCAGCACAATGTGACAAAGTAGAACTAACCGCAATTAAATTTGCTGGGTAATAAGAATCTGATACCTTCCGCAGCAGCGAACGGCAAAGTCCAAACCAACTCATACCAAACTCTTGCCCGATAACAGCACTGGAGGTGCTTATGTACTCGCGTCCTACTGTTCCCAAGTCGATCGGCGGCGTGCTTGACGATATTTTCAAACTATACGCCGCTGCGCTGCCGGTCTGCTGGTCGTTGTCCTTGACCAGCGCTTTACTGGTGATGGCGCCGAACACTTACCTGCAGTTGCAGTTGCGTGGCGATCCGACGCGAGCGATGGCGCAATTTTCGTCGCCAACTGTATGGATCTGTTATGCCGCCATTATGGTTGTCTCGGTAGCCTTGTCGGTTTCCATTATGGTTCGCACGCTCAACGTGGCCAACGGTGAAGACGGCTCGTTTGCGAGTGCGCTGAGTCGCGGATTTGGTTTGTTCCCGCGTACGTGCTTGGCGTCGATCCTGTTTGGGCTTGCCGTGTTTGTTGGCATCATTTTGCTGATAGTCCCCGGCATCTTTTTGATGGTGGCGTTCATGTTATCGGCGCCGTTGATTGTCGCGGAAGACATGAGCGCCACGGCGTCGCTTTCGCGAAGCCGACAATTAATTAAGGGTGACTGGTGGCGAACCTGCGCGATTTTTTCCGTGGCGTTGTTGGTCGCTTACTTGCTAATAATTTGCGTGGGATTTATTTCCGGCGTCGCGGGCGTTTTAGGCGGCGCGGATCGGACATTCACGCTCATCATCAGCAGCATTGTGGGCGGATTGTTGAATGCCTTTGTCTTGCCGCTGTATTCGGCGGTTGTGCTGGGAATTTATTTCGACCTCAAACTTCGCAAGGAAGGCGACGATCTCGCGGATCGCGTCGCCGCGCTCGGCAAGACCTAATCGGAGTTAGCGATGCGCGCGATAGTGCTTTGCGCGTTGAGCTTCTTCGCATTTTGTCTGTTCGCGTTGCCGGCTTGGTCGGGCGACGAAAACGCGGCGCGCGCGTTGCTGCAGTCTTGTAGCGAGAAGGCCGACGAGGACGCTGTGGGGATGGAGAAGCTCGAAGCACAATGTCCCGGTCTCTATGCGGCGTTTGTGGACCTCGGATTTGCCGGGAGTTTGCAGCGCGGTTGGCAGGATACACTCGATGTCGCGGTGCTCGACGATGTATTGGCGTTACACGCGCGCTATTCAAAGCAGCGGCCTTCGACAGGGTTGCACACGGATTCGCTTCATCGTGTTCTCGCCGGATTGAAGCAACCCGATACGGAAACCGCGCCTTCGCTGTGGGAGCGATTTAAAGCGTGGTTGCGTAGTGTGTTTGGTTCAAGCTCGCAATCGTCGCCGCCCTGGTTGGAGAAACTGCTTGAGCGTTTGACACTCTCTGCGGCGGTCATGCGAATCGTTGTCTACGGTTTGATCGCCATGGTGATCGGCATGGCAATCGCGGTCGTCGTGAACGAATTGCGTGCGGCGGGCGTGTTCGGTAAACGAGTCGTTACCAATAAGGACGAGCATGGCGGATCGAGCTACCGATTCGGTGCGACGGTCTCAATTGGCGATTTCGACGCAGCCCCCTGGTCGGAACGACCGACGATTCTGTTACGACTAATCGTTGCGCGCTTGATCGAACTGCGCCGTCTCCAAGCCGAACGCAGTCTCACGCATCGCGAGTTGAGTCGACGCGTGCAATTGAGCGAACCAAAAGATCGCGAGCGCTTTCAACACTTGGCGCTGTTGGCGGAGTCGTTGCGTTTCGGCCGTCAAGCAACGCGCACGGAGAGTTTCGAGCATCGCAGCGAAGCTGTGGTTGGCGAGGCCCGAGTATTGCTCGATGAACTGAACGCGAGGCCAGTGAGGCCAGTGTCGTGAAGGAGCGCTTGGTGACATTGGCGTTGGCGTGCGGCGCGCTCTTTTTGTTCTACGCGCTGATTTTTCCAAAGCCGACGTCCAACGGACGAGAGGTTACGCAACCGCTCAGTACGGAACGTGGGCCGAATGGCTATTTTGCGTTACGCCGTTGGTTGGAGGCGGAGCCTATTCGCGTCGTCAGTTTTCGCGAGCGATACGATAAGCTCACACTAGCGACGGACAGGCAGCCGACCGGAAATTTATTGATCACCACGGTGCCGCATCGCCTTACCGCGCGACCCATCGAGCTTGATCGACTGCGCGCGTGGCTCGCACGCGGCAACACTATCTTGGTGATGGCGGGGCTTGCCGATACGCCAGAGTGGGCATTGGACGGCAAACATGGATTCAGTGTGCTGCCGCAATTGACCGAACTCAGCGGCATCGAGTTTTATCCGGCGCATAGCGTCGATGACAAAAAAAATGACGACAAGAAGATTCTTAAAAATACGCGCCAACAAGTCGTCAACGCGATGCAACGATTGTTGCAGCCGCAAGCGCGTGATTTTTCGCCGACGGGAAATCACCCGTTGATGGCGGGCGTGAACTCCGTCGGCGCGATATCTGAATTTCCGGCGGGAGATTGGCAGGCGCGGCCGAAACACGTGTCCGCCGTTGTGGAGCTGGCTCACTTGAATAACGCCGATGCGCCGGCTTTTTGGCTGGCAAGCTACGGCAATGGCCAGGTCTTGGTCAGCGCCTTCGCAAGTCCGTTCGTCAACAAGTTGATCGGCACGCACGACAATGCGCGACTGTTATCCAACATCGTTGCGTGGTCGGTCGGACCGAATGGCAGCGTGTTGCTCGACGATGCGCATCAAGGCGCGGTGGCGTTTTACGATCCGCAGGCGTTCTTCGGCGACGCGCGTTTGCATCGTGCGCTTGGTTGGATGTTGCTCTTATGGTTGGTCTTCGTGCTGGGGCCGTCGCGAATTCGGCCGACGGTTTCGGCATGGAATCCGATCGACATCGTATCGTTTGTCCGCGCCACCGGCGGATTCATGGCGCGCATCTTGAAGCCGACCGAAGCCGGGCGTCGCGAGCTCAGTCTGTTTTTCAATCGCATTCGTCATCGGATCGGTCTAGCGGGAAACGGCGCGCCGCTCTGGGATTGGCTGGAGTCTCAAGGGTCCATTGCCGCCGCGGACTTGGCGCAATTGCGCATCTATCACGACCATGTTGTCGGTGGCGACCGCATCGATTTCGTTCGCTTGCATAATTTACTTGGACGTATTGAAGGAAGTTTCGTATGAGCAATGCATTGGTGGCGCTCGAAGCGCATTTACAAACTCAATTGAGCAAAGTGGTGATCGGCATGCAGCCGGTTGTTCGCGCGCTGGTCATTGCCATCGTGGCGCGTGGCCATGTGCTATTGCAGGGCGCACCGGGTCTCGGCAAAACCTTATTGAGCAAATCGTTGGCGGCGGCATTGGGCGGGCGCTTTCAGCGCGTGCAAGGCACGGCGGATTTGATGCCTGCGGACATCACCGGCATGCACGTTTACGACAACGAGAAACATGAGTTCGTGTTTCGTCCCGGTCCGGTGTTTGCCGATGTGCTGCTGGTCGATGAAATCAATCGCGCGGGACCGAAAACACAATCGGCGTTGCTCGAAGCGATGGAAGAGCGGCAGGTAAGCGTGGATCGCAAACACTATCGATTGCCGCCGGGATTTTTGGTTGTGGCGACGCAAAATCCACGCGAGTTCGAAGGCACTTATCCGCTACCGGAATCGCAAATAGATCGTTTCATGCTGCGCGTCGATTTGGGCTATCCGTCACGCGAACACGAACTCGCAGTGCTGGAACGTTACGGTCAAGTGGACGCGCACGCGGCAATCACAGCGACTGAGCCAATGGCTGCCGACTCAGTGACGGCGGCGCAACTAGCGGTGTCGCAGGTCCACGTCGCGGCCGAGTTGCTCGGCTACGTGCTCGATATCGCGAAGGCATCGCGCGAACATCCGCATGTGAGTTTGGGATTGTCGACACGCGGTGCATTGGCGCTGCTGCGCGCGGCGCGAATTCATGCGGGATTGAACAGTGCGCAGTTTGCGACGCCCGATGATGTGAAGGCCGTGGCACCTTGGGTGATTGCGCATCGATTGGTATTGGCGCCCGAAGCAACGCTCGAAGGCATCGACGAATTGCAAACGATGCAGCGCTTACTCGATCAAACACCCGCTCCGCGCTGAAATAGCGTCACGCCGAATTATCGTTGTCATCGAACGATGGGACTCAGACAAAACGCTTTGTTGCTCGCGGTACTCACTGCGTTGATTGCCATTGTGGCGGATTGGACCGACTCGTCGACGCTCGCGCAGTTGTGGCGCGTCCCGGCGAGTTTGTTGTTGCTCGGTCTTGCCTATGAGTTGTGGTGGGTGCGGCGCATTGCATTGACGGCGACGCTATCGAGCGACGCCCGTGCCGTGTTGGGTCGCTCAATGCGCATGCGTTATCAGTGGACGCACGCCGTGCGACGCACTGTGGTGGTTGAGTTCGCGCCGGCCGCGCCGGCTGCGGCGTCGATTGAGGCGACAATTAGAACGGTCAGTCTTCCGCCCAACGAAGTTACCGACGATGAATTCACCATCACGCCGCGACAACTTGGTACGCATTCTTGGCCGAGCATCAAAGTGCGAGTTGCTGGACCGATTGGTTTTGCATGGTGGACTCAGCAGCTTCACCCGGAGTTCGCGCTTCGCGTTGTTCCAGATTTACTCCGCACCACCGAGCATCGCGTGGCGGCAACTGCTGCCGGACAGGTGACGCGACGAGTCGCCGGTTCGGGCGCGGAGATCATTCAATTGCGCGAGTATCGCACCGGTGATTCTCAGCGTGCGGTCGATTGGAAAGCGACGGCGCGCAGCGGCAAATTGATCAGCCGCGACTTCAGTGAAGACCAGCATCTAGAAATAATCGTCGCCATCGATGCCGGTCGCGCGAGTCGCCAACGTTGCGGGTCGTTGGATCGACTGGGACATTACGCCAATATCGCGGCACGCTTTGCCGAGTATGCCGTCGCGCATGACGATCGTGTCGGCATCG